>JBNMGK010000111.1:0-7610 GCA_050872205.1 Enterocloster sp. | reverse complement strand
TTCATATCCTCTATGGTTTTTAATGCAAGGTATTCTGTTGGGATAACGATATCGGTATCAATATCATCTCCTAAGACCCATACCTTTCCTGTCATTTTATCCATTTTTCTATATCCTCATATTTTCCATGTTTTCAATCGTTTTTAATTGCTTTTTTCTGCTGTTTCTTTGCTCACTAAAAGCTGCTGAAAGCCTTCTCATCCCCGCTAAAGCGGGGATATAGCATCTATTTACTTCACATCCTCAGCCAAAGCGATCTCTCCTGCAATAGCAGAAGCAGTAACAGTGGCAGCGGAACCTAAATATACCTTGGAGCTTGGATGTCCGGCGCGGCCCTTGAAGTTTCTGGTACCGGTACTGATCAGGACTTCATTTTCACCGATCACGCCCTGACAGCTTCCCCAGCATACGCTGCAGTTAGGGTTCATAACAATCGCGCCTGCTTCCATGAAAATGTCGATCAGGCCTTCTTTTAATGCCTGACGGTAAACAGTCTGGCTGGCAGGTACTACCAGGAAACGTACCTTTTCTGCTACTTTCTTTCCCTTGATGATAGAAGCGCCTACTCTTAAATCTTCAATACGTCCGTTGTTGCAGGAGCCTAAGAATGCTTCGTCGATCTTGATTCCACGAACTTCTTCTGCCGGAACTACATTATCCACAAAATCTGGTTTTGCAGCTACAGGACGCACCTTGGATAAGTCAAATGTATATTCTCTTGCATACACTGCATCTGGATCACTCTTGTATACAGCCTTTGGCTTTCTGCCGTGTGCTTCCAGATACTCTAATGCCTTTTCATCCGCCTCGAAAATACCGGTCTTTGCACCAGCTTCTACTGCCATGTTGCAAAGTACCATACGCTCGCTGATGCTTAAGGATTTAGCGCCTTCTCCGGTAAATTCCATTACCTGATAATTACATCCGTTGGCACCAATCTCACCGATAATCGTTAAAATCAGGTCTCTTGCGTAAACGCCTTCCGGCAGTTTTCCTACTAAGTTAAATTTTACAGTTTCTGGAACCAGTACCCAGGATTTTCCAGTTACCATTCCATAAAGGAAGTCTGTACATCCAACGCCGGTACCGAAAGCACCTAAAGCGCCGTAGGAACAGGTATGGCTGTCTGCTCCAAAGATCAGCTCACCGGAACATACATAATTTTCCATCATTACCTGATGGCATACGCCTTTGCCTTCCCAGAAATCAATGTTATTTTCCTTTGCAAAATCACGCATCTTCTTCTGGGATGCCGCTGTTTTCGGGCAGTCAGAAGGTACATTGTGATCTACAATAAATACCACTTTTTTTGCATCAGCAATATGTGGTTTTTTTAATTTGTTGCGGTACATGTCCACAGTCAGATGTGTGGTACCGTCATTACTCATTAAACGATCTAATGTTACTGTATGGATATCTCCTGGTTTTACGCTTTCTACACCGGCTGCTGCCGCAATGATCTTTTCTGCAATCGTCATTCCCATTTTCCTATTCCTCCTCACGGTTTAATGAGGCGATCAGTCCGCCCTGGTTTAAAATATTCTGCATATATTCCGGCAGCTTGGTGCAGGAATAAGTCTTGCCATTTGCCTGGGCAGTTCCATCTGACATGGAAAGTTCCATGGTATCACCAGTTTTTACCTCATCCGGCAGCTCCTTACAGACAATAACAGGAAGACCGATGTTAATGGCATTTCTGTAGAAAATTCTTGCAAAGGATTTTGCAACAATGGCCTGTACGCCTAATGCCTTTAAAACGCCTGGCGCCTGCTCTCTGGAAGAACCGCAGCCGAAGTTTTCACCGCCTACAACGAAATCTCCTGGTTTTACTTTTTTAGGGAAATCTGGATCTAAGGATTCAAATGCATGCTCCTTCATTTCTTCTAAGTTCGGTAACAGCAGATACTGTGAAGCGATGATCTGATCTGTATCAAGGTCATTGTGAAATTTAAAAATGGTTCCTTTTGCCATGATATGTATTCCTTTCTTAAAGCCGTTTTGTCTGGGCTTGTTTTTTCTGTATTTTGTACTGATATGTAGTATACCATAGGATAACCTATAATGGAAATGGTGCTTATTGATATTTTTCATAACTGCAGGTTATAAAAAAACTGCTGCATATGAAATATTCGTCTATATGCAGCAGCCTTTTGCTTTTCTTATTCGGTTTTAAAAATATTTCTTGCTTCCCCAAAGATTACTTCTCTTAAGGTCCAGATATTCATTGTAGGCTTTTTCCAGGATCTGCTTTTCATTGGAAAACTTCAGCAGATGATAGGCCTCATAAAATTTGTAGTATCCGGAATCCAGAAAGTATTCTTCCCGCTGTGGTTTACTGTAGTAGCTGTCGGCCATCATCAGATACCAGTGTACATCTTTTTCCACCACATCCTGTGGCGTATTAAAGGTATACTGGCTTTTTCCGATGTACTTGATAATAGACGCGCTGACCCCAGTCTCTTCTTTTACTTCCCGGAGTGCAGTCTCCTTATACTCTTCGCCAGCTTCTACTGTTCCCTTAGGCAGGACCCAGCCCTCGTATTTGTTCTTGTAGTTCTTATACAGGACCAGGATCTTCCCTCGAAATATAACCACACCGCCGCAGCTCGTTGCCTCAATCATTGCAATTCCTCCCGGTTTTGGTGTGAATCTGAATAACTGGTCTTAGTATACAACGTTTGGTGGTTATATGCAAGAAGGTTTTCTGTTATTATCTCTGGCGTTGCCTGTACTTCCCTGCGCTCATCGTCCACCCATGATCCCCATAAAAATCTTCTCATCCGTAATAGGCAGTTCCCTGATCCTTACGCCTACTGCATTATATACTGCATTTGCAATAGCCGGAGATGGGGTGTTGATAACGATCTCTCCAATGGATTTTGCGCCGAATGGGCCGGTGGGCTCATAGCTGCATTCAAATTCCACCTGGACTTTTCCGATATCCAGACGGCTTGGTACTTTGTACTGCATGAAGGAGTTTTCATGGACACGGCCATGGTCGGAATAGGTTACATCCTCGTACATTGCCATACCGATTCCCTGTGCCAGGCCGCCTTCTGTCTGTACTCTTGCCAGGTTCTCGTTTAACGGGGTTCCGCAGTCTACAGCTGCTGCAAACTGGAGCAGCTCAATATGACCTGTTTCTTTGTCGATCTCCACTTCTGCAGCACCTGCCATAAATGGTGGCGGGGAAACTGGTGAAGAATGGGATTCTGTCGCCTGGAGAGCTTCTTCATTAAAGCACATAGCTCTGTTTCCAATGTCCTTTAATGTGATCTCTGCCGGTTCATCCTCAGGGGCATTTAATCTGCGCACTGTCTTTCCTGCAAATTCCAGCTCATCCTCTGAACAGTTCAGATACTCTGCCGCCTTCTTTAAGATTTTCT
The DNA here is from genome assembly GCA_050872205.1 of Enterocloster sp. Lineage (GTDB taxonomy): Bacteria > Bacillota > Clostridia > Lachnospirales > Lachnospiraceae > Enterocloster. Next base: position 4,224 of record JBNMGK010000111.1, on the reverse strand, counting down.
TTTTCAAAGACTCACAGGTCTTTACCACTGCCATACCGGTCAGGTAAGCAGTACTGGAAGCATAAGAACCGGAATCGTAAGGGGAAATATCCGTATCAACGCCATAAACCACAATATCATCCAGCTCACAGTCCAGACACTCTGCTGCTACCTGGGCCAGTGTGGTATCACAGCCGGTACCCATATCAGCAGCGCCAATGGTCATGCTGTAAAAGCCGTCATCATTTACCTTAATGGTAACGCTTCCCACGTCTACGCCGGAAATTGCGGAACCCTGCATAGCCATTGCCAGACCTACAGCTCTTACCTTGCCATTTCCCATATCTTTTCTTGGGTATTTCTCGTCCCAGCCGATCATTTCCATAACTTTATCCACGCAGCGGTCAAGGGCGCAGCTGTTGGCAGTCTCGCCATAGTAAGCAGGCATCACCTGTCCCTGGCGGACCATATTTTTCTTTCTAAGTTCAATAGGATTCATTCCCATCTGGGCTGCCAGCTCGTCCATAGCAGACTCTACTGCAAAAATACCCTGAGTTGCGCCATATCCACGGTAAGCGCCTGCAGACATACGGTTGGTATAAACGACATCATAGGCAAAACGGAATGCCTTTGGTGTACTGTACATAGGAATAGACTTATGGCCGGAAAGACCTACAGTGGTCGGTCCATGTTCACCAAATGCACCTGTATTGGACAATGTATACACATCCATTGCCTGTAAAATACCGTTGTCATCGCAGCCGATCTTTACCTTTACTTCCATTTCATGACGTGGAGAAGAAGCGATCTGGGACTCATAACGGCTGTAAATGATCTTAGCCGGTTTTCCGGTCTTCATGGTAACGATAGCCGGATAAACCTCTGCAACTACCGTCTGCTTTGCGCCAAAGCCGCCGCCAATTCTTGGCTTGATGACACGGATCTTGGATTTCGGCACATCTAAAGCATGAGCCAGGATACGGCGTACATGGAAGGTAACCTGTGTGGAGTCCACAACATTTAAACGTCCATATACATCCATGTAAGTAAAGGCACGGAAAGTCTCCATCATAGCCTGCTGGTTGGCCTTGGTGTGGTATGTTTTTTCTACAATGTGGCTGCAGCCTGCAAATGCCGCCTCCAGATCCCCGTGGGTCTCACCGCCGCTGGCACATAAGTTTCTTTTATTGTCAGCGCCTACATCACACAGCGCTTTCCAGCTGTCCTCTGGATGTACCAGGATCTTGCCGTCCTTGGAGTCATGCATATCTAAAACAGGCTCTAACACCTGATATTTTACCTTAATAAGGCGCATTGCATGGTCTACTGCTGCTTCGGTCTCACCTGCAATAATTGCCACTGCATCACCTACAAAACGTACTCTCTGGTCCAGAATCAGACGGTCATAAGGGCTTGGCTCCGGATAAGTCTGTCCGGCCATGGTGAAACGCTTCTGTGGAACATCCTTCCATGTAAGGATACATTCGATCCCAGGTACTCTGGAAGCTACCTTGCAGTCGATCTCTTCGATCAGAGCATGGGCATAAGGGCTTCTAAGCACTTTTACGATCAGGCAGTCCTTTAATGCCAGGTCGTCAGTATACACCGGCTTACCTGTTACCAGTGCCTTTGCGTCTTTCTTTACAACAGGAGCGCCGATCAGACGGAATTTCTTTCCCGTAGCAGGATTGGTCTGTGTATATGCCATTTTCTTATGCCTCCTTTCCACTCTGCTTCATATCCAGATATTTTTTTACAGCCCGCAGCTGGGACATATATCCGCTGCAGCGGCATAAATTTCCGGAAAGATATTCTTTAATATCTTCCTCATCTGGATCTTTTAATTCTTTTTCCATGGCAAGAACGTTCATAATAAAGCCTGGATTACAGAAACCGCACTGTTCTCCGCCTTCTCTTGCTAAAAACATACCAAATTCTTCAGCCTCTTTCTGCAGACCTTCCAGTGTAGTCACATGACGGCCGTCTGCACGGATCGCAAGTGTGGAACATGACAGGACCGGCTTTCCATCCAGCCATACAGTACAAAGGCCGCAGTTTGCTGTCTCACAGCCTCTTTTTACGCTGTAGCAGCCCAGATCACGTACCAGGTCCAATAACAGCATATCCGGTCTTACATCTGTCTCTACCTGTTTTCCATTTAAACGAAATGAAAGTCTCATACTCTGCCCACGCTCCTTCCTTTGATCTGCTCCATAAGACGGCGGGTGTAAACAGTTGCCAGAGTTTTTCTGTAAGCACCGCTGGCACGTGTATTATCACCATAAGTAAATGCTTCTGCCGCTTCCTTTGCCATCTCTTTTAAGGTATCAAAATCATCCTCTGTAATAACCACTGCCTTTGCTTTTGCAGGTCTTGCGCCAACGGACACAAACCATTTGTTTCCAAGATTGGAAACACAACAGGCGATCACAGGGAAGTCGGTACGGGAATTGCGCTGGCTGGTATAAGCAGCCTTTCTTCCGTCTTTCTTTATAATAATACGAACCAGGATATCCTTCTGATCTCTTCTTACAGGTCTGGCTGCAAATTCAGAAAGGGGAATGGTTCCCTCATGATACAGTTCCACATACGCATCCAGTGCCAGCATGCAGGTCAGTATATCGGAAAATCCGAAACGTGCAAAAATACTGCCTCCTACCGTAGCGCAGTTTCTCATCTGCACGCCAACGATATTTCTGGTACATTCCCTGAAAATACCATCAAAATACCGGTTCAGACCTTCATGGGTCTCTAACTGGCGTAAACTGCACATACAGCCAATGGAAAACTCTCCTTCTTTTTCTTCAATTGCATCCAGTCCAAGCCCGGACAAATCTACAATAGTACGTTTGGTAATATGGGTCATTTTCATCCATACCATTCCGCCTACTACCAGACTGCTTCGCTTCTGACACAGCTCATATGCCTCTGCCAGGTCGCTTACCTTAACATAATCATCTGCTCGGAACACCCGTTTTTCTCCCTTCGTATCTTTGTGCTAATAAATATTAATAAGTGTTTCTAATAAATAGTCTGTCTTTTAGTAGAATTCAAAACAAAACAGGCAGATTATAACACGAAATCTGCCTGTTTTCCATAGAAAGCGTTATATTTTTTAAAGATATAAGAGGCCAAAAGAAAAACAAGCGCCACCAAAGGTGGCATTTGTTTTTCCTGGCCTCTTAACGAAGGTCCCTTCTGCGCCAGCAGACAGTAGAGCGCGTCAGCGCGGGGAACCTGAGTCTATACCGTTATTACTCTCTGGACATGTATATATCAAACAGCTGTCTTGCAATCGGTCCTGCCACTTTACCGCCGCTGCCGGACTCTTCCACCAGAACCGTAACAACGATCTTCGGTGATTCCACCGGGGCAAAGCCGGTGAACCAGGCATGTGTTTCTTTTCCTGTTTCAAACTCGGCTGTTCCTGTTTTGGCGGCTACTGTATAAGCATCGGTACGCACCGAAGAACCAGTTCCTTCTACTACAACATCCCGCATCAGTTCTGTCAAATTGGCTGCCTCTGTGGCTGTCATCAGGGTTCCCCCTGTGGCAGGAAGGAACTTTTTCACCTCTTCACCCCCTACGCTGACTACCCGATCCAGCATATAAGGCTTCATAAGAGTTCCCCCATTGGCAATGGCCGCTGTGATCAGGGCATTGTGAAGAGGTGTAATCAGTGTGGTTCCCTGTCCAATGGAGGTCTGTAAGATCTCCCATGTTCCAGCTCCTTCTTTCATATTAAAAGAACTTTCCTTATAAGAATAACCGGACAATGGCAATGGATTATTAAACAGCAATTCCTCTGCTGTGGAATGGAATCGGTTCAGATCCAGAGTCAAACCCAGACTGGAAAATGCTCCATTGCAGGAATTGGCAAAGGTCTGCATAAAATCCTGGCTTCCATGGGCTTCACTGTGGAAACATTTAATAGAATAATCCCCATTGTGGTAAACACCATTGCAGTCAAAATGAAAATCCTTGTAATCATCCGGATGCTCCCGCATATATTCAAGAGCCGTTACGATCTTAAAAGTAGATCCAGGGGGGTATAATCCGGCAGTTGCACGGTTCACCAGATTTCCCTGGGTATTGGAGCTGTCTGTAAGAGCCGCCCAGTCCTGAAGAAGAGTATTGGGATCGTAACCCGGTTTGGAAACCATTGCCAGGATCTTTCCTGTATCCGGTTCCATGGCGATCACCGCTCCTCGTCTGTCCCCCAACGCAGCATAAGCAGCCTGCTGC
>JBNMGK010000377.1:0-2664 GCA_050872205.1 Enterocloster sp. | reverse complement strand
CCGTGCAGCAGGCGGCGTATCCCGTATGAGTGACACGAAGATGATCAAGGGCATTCAGGAAGCAGTTTCCATTCCTGTTATGGCAAAATGCCGTATCGGACATTTTGTAGAGGCACAGATCCTGGAAGCCATTGAGATCGACTACATTGATGAAAGTGAAGTATTGTCCCCTGCAGATGATGTGTTCCATATTGATAAGAGAAAATTCAAAGTGCCATTTGTATGCGGCGCAAAGGACCTGGGAGAAGCATTAAGAAGGATCAATGAAGGCGCTTCCATGATCCGTACAAAAGGCGAACCTGGAACTGGTGATGTTGTCCAGGCCGTACGCCATATGCGCATGATGAACCAGGAGATCGCAAAGATCGTATCCATGAGAGAAGATGAACTGTTTGAGGAGGCAAAAGTATTACGCGTACCTTATGACCTGGTAGAATATGTACATAAAAATGGCCGCCTTCCAGTTGTAAACTTTGCAGCAGGCGGTGTGGCAACACCTGCAGACGCGGCTCTTATGATGCAGTTAGGAGCAGAAGGCGTATTCGTAGGTTCCGGTATCTTTAAATCAGGAGATCCAAAGAAGCGTGCAGCAGCCATTGTAAAAGCAGTTACCAATTATACAGACCAGAAGATGTTAGCAGAGCTTTCTGAGGACCTGGGAGAAGCAATGGTAGGCATCAATGAGCAGGAAATCCAGCTTTTAATGGCAGAAAGAGGAAAATAAGATGAAAATAGCCGTTCTGGCAGTTCAGGGGGCGTTCGTTGAACATGAAAAAAAGCTTGAAAAGCTGGGAGCCCAGTGTATCGAACTGCGAAAAAAAGAAAATCTGGCAGAAGACTTTGACGGTCTGGTTCTTCCCGGCGGTGAAAGCACTGTTCAGGGAAAGCTGTTAAAAGAGCTGGGCATGTTTGATGCATTAAAAGAAAAAATAGAAGCAGGAATGCCGGTTCTTGCCACCTGTGCAGGACTGATCCTTCTGGCAAAAGACCTTACCAATGATGACCACCGCTATTTTGCCACACTTCCTGTTTCTGTAAGAAGAAATGCCTATGGAAGACAGCTTGGCAGCTTTCACACAACAGAAAAATTTGAAGGCATTGGAAAAGTGCCTATGACCTTTATCCGGGCACCTTTTGTGGAAAAAGCAGAGGAAGGCGTAAAAGTACTTGCAAAAGCAGGTGGAAATATTGTAGCTGTACAGTATAAAAATCAGTTTGGAATGTCCTTTCATCCGGAACTGGATGAAGATGACCGTATCCACCAGCTGTTTTTAGATACAGTAAAAAAATCAATAAGACGATGAAATAAAAATGTCCCCCACGATCGTGGGGGATATTTAAGCTGAAACTGGAATTTCACATTTTTGCACTTGAAAACAGGATCAGGATTGCTTTAGCGCCCGTGGCAGGTTCCAGCAATAATGAGTGGCTAAAAGCCGGATGGCAATGACCAGAGCAGCGCTTATGATCATGGCAATATCATTATTAACAGGGCTGGAAAGCAGGAAGGAATAGCAGATTCCGCCTGCAATGGAGGCACAGGCATAAATATGTTTTTTTAAGATATAAGGGGTCTGCCTGGCCATAATATCCCTTAAAAGTCCACCGCCTACACCAGTGATCACTCCTAAGAAAATAGAGAAAAAATGATAATTCCCATATCCCGCCATGATAGCAGTATCGATCCCGGTTACTGTAAATGCAGCCAGTCCAATGGCATCGAAGATATTCATTACTTTTTCGTAGGAGGTAATGCAGTCGACCTCTAAAAAATGTTGGTTTCTGCGGATAACCATAAAGAGGATCATGACAGTGATAAATGCCATGATCGTGTAGATCGGGTTGGTAAAAAGGCTGGGAGGAACGATCCCTAAAAGGATGTCCCTCATCATACCTCCACCAACTGCTGTTGTAACACCTAATACAATGATCCCCAACAGATCAAGATTCTGCCGGATGGCCACCATTGCGCCGGAAGAGGCAAAAGCAATGGTTCCCACAGCCTCAATGAGAAAGAAGATCGAAATAGAATTCCCCATAACTAACCGACTCTCCTGTGATTACAGTAAGTAGATTTTGTGCTTCTTGCAGGTATCGCGCATTTCCTGTGGCCAGATACTTGCCTGTACCTCGCCGATATGGGCTCTGTCAAGTAACAGCATGCACAGACGGGACTGTCCGATACCACCGCCGATGGTGTAAGGAAGTTCTCCATTTAAAAGCATTTTGTGATATGGAAGCTCCATACGGTCCATGCATCCGGATTTTTCAAGCTGTTCTCTTAAAGAAGTTTCGTCTACACGGATACCCATACTGGAGACCTCTAAAGCGCAGTTTAAAGTTGGATACCAGAAAAGAATATCACCATTTAATTTCCAGTCATCGTAGTCCGGTGCGCGGCCGTCATGTGGCTTTCCGCTGGCTAATTTGTCACCGATCTGCATTAAGAAGACGCAGCCGTGCTCTTTGGTGATCAGATTTTCACGTTCTTTTGAAGTCTTGTCCGGGTACATAGCTTCCAGCTCACTGGTAGTGATAAAGAAGATATCATCTGGCAGCTGGTTTACAGCCTGTGGATATTTGTACCATACTTCATGCTGCATGTGCTTGATGATCTTAAAGATCAGGCGTACCGTGTCTTTTAAGGTCTTTTCATTGCGGTCT
>JBNMGK010000101.1:0-8232 GCA_050872205.1 Enterocloster sp. | reverse complement strand
TCATATGTAACAAGCCTCATAACAGCCTCCTTAACTCCTTTATGTTCTTTCGGAATTTTTATTTAGCAATTTCTTAATGCTTACTTTATCACATTTTTCCGATTTTTTCCACCTTGCCATGGACATTTTACATAATCTTAGAAAATTTAGCAGACAATTCAGACAGTGCCCAGGTCTCGGATCGCCTTAAAAACCTGAATAACCACAGTTGGCGCCAGCGCCCCTAAAACCACGGTCAGAAGCTGCTCTCCGCTCAGATCTGCTGCCAGAAATACCTTCTGCAGCTGTGGTACAAACAGCACGGCTCCCATAAGCACAAGACCTACTAACAGCGCCAATACGCACCAGAGATTGCTTGTTATTCCCAGTGAAAACAGGCTTTTTCTGCCTCTGCAGTTAAAGCCATGAAGCAGTCTTGCCAGGATCAGTGTGGTAAATGCCATGGTGCTGGCAACGGCTTCGCCGCCTTTTCCATATCCCCTTTCCCAGGCCCACATGGTAGCGCCTCCTATGAGCAGTCCCTGAAATAAAATATTGGTTGCAAAGGAAAAGGTCAGTATCCCTTCCTTTGGATCTCGCGGCGGCTGACGCAGAAGATCTTTGTCAGCAGGCTCCATACCAATAGCAATAGCCGGAAGAGAGTCTGTCAGCAGATTGATAAACAGCAGATGCACTGGTGCAAATGGCAGCGGCAGCGCCTTTATGGATGTATACAATACACAAAGGATGCCTGCCATATTTCCTGACAGCAGAAACTGAATAGCATTTTTAATATTCCGGTACACATTTCTGCCATTTGCCACTGCTTTGATGATCGTGGCAAAATTATCATCCGTCAGTATCATGGCAGCTGCATCCCTGGAAACCTCCGTTCCAGACCTTCCCATGGCAATGCCGATATCTGCTTTTTTTAATGCAGGGGCATCATTGACTCCGTCTCCTGTCATAGCTGTAATATGGCCTTTTCTCTGCCATGCTTCCACTATGCGGATCTTGTGCTCCGGTGATACTCTGGCATATACGCTGATCCGTTCCAGGTTTCTTTCCAGCTCGTTCTCGCTCATCTGCTCCAGTTCCATTCCTGTCACTGCCAGATCCCCGGGAGCAAAAATACCGATTTCAGCTGCCACTGCCGCTGCGGTTGCCTTATGATCCCCGGTTATCATAACCGTCCGTATCCCCGCTTTTTTCGCCTCTGCCACTGCCCCCTTAGACTGTGGCCTTGGAGGATCGGACATAGCTGCAAGGCCCAGAAAAATAAGGTTTTCCGCCAGGTTTTCCCCTGTTTTTCTCCCATTCAAATTCAAAGGCCTGCATGCCAACGCAAGGATACGCATGCCCTTTTTAGACCAGGCGGCATTCTGCTGCATAATACGGTTTCGGTCTGAAAATAGTAACGGCCGCCCCCAGGAAGCGCCCTCTGGTTTTTCTGATTTTTCCGTTCTTCCTGCTCTTTCTGATCTTCCTGATATTTCCGGCCTGTGTTTTCCTGAGAAAACCGGATTGATCACATAGGCGCACCGGGGCAACAATACATCCGGTGCCCCTTTTACAAATAAGATCTGCTCCCCGCCCTTTTTGCAAAGTGCCCCCATATACTTTCGTCTGGAGTCAAAAGGCAGTTCCAGAATACGTTTCCAGCCTTTGCGGATCATTTCCGGTTTCGTGCCTGCTTCTTTGGTCATTTCTAAAAGAGCCTGCTCTAAAGGATCTGCGCTTTCCTCTGGCAGATCACCCCAGGCATTATTTGCAAGAACTGCTGTTTCCAGAAAAAGGAAATTTTCATGTTTTCTCAGCTGGCTTACCGGTATTTCTTCCCCATTTAAAAACACCGCCTCTGCCCGCAGGCGGTTCTGGGTCAGAGTTCCTGTTTTATCAGAACAGATTACCGATACGCAGCCCAGGCTTTCCACTGCCTTTAAATCCTTTATAACCGCATGCTCTTTTGCCATTTTCTGGGTCCCCATTGCCTGGACAATGGTCACAATGGAACCAAGTGCTTCCGGAATGGCCGCCACTGCCAGAGCTACTGCAAACATCAGGGCATCCAACACCGGCTCATGGCGGTACAGGCTGATGAAAAAGATCACGCCACAGATCACCATGATAGCAAGAGCCAGATGCCCGGAAAACCGGTCCAGGCTGGCCTGCAGCGGCGTTTTCTTTTCTGTTGTGCGGTTCATCAAAGAGGCAATCTTTCCGATCTGGGTATCCATCCCCGTGGCTGTGACCACAGCCGTTCCTCTGCCGCCTGTGATCAGGGCACCGGAAAAGACCATATTGCTCTGATCTCCCAGGGAAATATCTTCTCGCCCAGAAAACAGACTTTTTTCATTTTTTTCCACACTTAAAGCTTCTCCTGTAAGGGAGCTTTCATTACAGGTAAGACCTGTTGCCTGTAAGATCCGCCCGTCTGCCGCTGCCATTCCCCCGGTCTCCAAAACCAGGATATCTCCGGGTACAACCTTAGAAGAAGGCACCATGCAAATTCGTCCTTCCCTAAGGAGCAGTGTGTCCGTAGCTGCCAGGCGTTTCAGACTTTCCAGGGATTTTCTGGCTTTCTGGTGCTGGACTGTACCTAAAATGGCATTTAATAAAAGGACAGAAAAAATGACCAGGGCACTTTCCGGGTCTCCCGTGACCATGGACACACCGGCAGCGCCAATAAGGATCATCACTAAAAGATCCTTAAACTGTCCCAAAAACACCTGCCACCAGGGCATTTCTTCCTGCTCTTTTAAAACATTTTCCCCATATGTTTTAAGCCGTTTTTCTGCCTCTTCCTCACTGAGCCCGGTCCTGTTGGTGCCAAGGCGTTTTAAGACTTCTTCCTGGGTCAGACCATACCATTGTGCCATTCTTTCCTCCTGCAAATCCTCATATCCGGCTGCCCGCCAGACTACTGTCAAATTCTTTCATATACATGCCCATCTACAAAAAAATGAGGATGCTCCGACCTGTCTGGTCTTTTCAGCATCCTCATCTGAATGTATGTTACACCTTCTCCCGGATCACGTGAGCACATCTGTTTCTCTCTAATCTTTATGCAGGAAAAAACAGGCTTATGACCTGCCGCCGAATATCATTTCAAAAGCAACTCTGTATCCCAGCGGAAGGGAAGCTATCTCTACATATTCCTCTCTTGTATGGGCGCCTGCTCCATAAAAGCTTCCCACGCATACGCTTGGAATTCCCATAGAAAGTGGGATATTACAGTCTGTAGAGCCGGAACCGGCTTCCGGGCAGACTCCCGTCACTGCTTCTACCGCTGCTTTTGCACGCTCTAACAGCTGTGCCTGACGCTCTTTATCTACATCCCCGGAGCATGGGCGGATACCTAAGACCTCATAAGAAATATCAAGACCGGCTGCCTTTGCCTCAGCGATCACTGCCTCAAACTTTTCTTCCATATAAGCCAGATTGTCTTTTCTGTCAGAGCGGAACTCATACAACATGAAAGCTTCCTGGGCAATGGTATTCACAGAAGTACCTCCGGAAATGGTACCTACATTATAGGTGGTCTTTCCTCCTTCGGGAACCTGGATCTGATACAGTTTTTCAATGATACCTGCCAGCTTTTCAATGGCATTATCACGGCCAAAATTGCCGAAAGAATGTCCTCCCTGAGTGCGTACCGTCACTTTGTAGCGGTTGGAACCTACAGCTTCATCTACTACATGCTCTAAACCACTGTCAAAGGTACAGAAAGCACTCATACGGCTTCCATAATCTTCACAGATCTTTCTGACACCCTTTAAATTTCCAAGACCTTCCTCACCGGAATTGCATACAAAGATCAGTCCCGGCGCTGTTTCCGGCCAGATCTCACCCAATCTGCCCTCTTTGATCATAAGGGCCGTATATTTGGCTGCCAGCAAAATGCACACCAGGCAGGCAGTATCATCACCGATACCAGGGCAGCAGATACGGCCATTTTCCACCTTCAGTGGAAGCTCAGTCTCATCTGGGAAAACCACGTCTGTATGGGCCATGTAAACCTCTGCGCTGTCCCTTAAAACAGCCGGATAGACTACATTTAATGCCTCATCCATGTAAACGCCCTCTGCGCCCTGTTCTTTTAACCAGTTACAGCAAAATTCTGCTCTTTTTTCCTCATGGTTGGACGGCGCCGGGATCTTTGCAATGGTAAGAAGCAGATCATATGCCTCTTTTTCATGCTCTTTGATAAAACGCTCCATAGCTTCATTTAACATGTTACATGCCTTCTTTCTGGTTCTCTTTTGGATCTCTGCTTTGAGTTTCTGTCTTTGCTTCTGTCTTTTCTTCTGTTTTTACTTCTGTGTTTTTCCCTGTTTTACTTCCTGAATGTTTTTTTGCCTGAACTTCTGCTTTCTTTTCCAGGCATTTCAGTCCGGCAAATACCTGAATGGATCTTGCAAGGACAAAAGCCTCTTTCTGGTCATCCAGAAGCTTTTCTTTTCCTGCCTGCAAAAAGCCATTCATACTGTCTTCTGCTGTATCAAGGACCTGATGCCAGCTGTAGCCTGAAGGCAGATTAGGAAGCGCAAATGTATGTGGCTCCCAGTGCATGTTGTAGGCAGTATAAAAGTATGGTTCTTCACTGCCGTCTGCATTTTCCCCATAAGAAGCGCTATAGAATACGCCTAACTGGCGGCTGTAGCGCTCAAAATCCGGGCACCAGGCCTTTTCCCCATGGAAAGATACATCCGGCAGACCTACGGACTTGTGATCCATTAATGTAGGTTCTGTGCTGCGGTGGAACAGGCTGTGCTTTTTGCGGAACGCTATGAGGTTCTTTGTAAATTCATAGAGCCCCTTATGGGAGTCTAATAAATTCCAGTTTAACCAGGAGATCTCATTGTCCTGGCAGTAAGCGTTGTTATTTCCCTTCTGGGTACGTCCAAATTCATCACCTGCCATAAGAAGTGGAGTTCCCTGGCTTAAAAACAGCATGGTAAGGGCATTTTTAAGCTGGCGGTTCCGTAAGCTTACAATCTTTTTCTTTCGCACCGGACCTTCCGCGCCACAGTTCCAGGACTGGTTGTAATCAGCGCCGTCATGGTTGTCCTCACCGTTGTCCTCATTGTGCTTGTGGTCATAGGAAACCATATCCATTAAGGTAAAACCATTGGTATTTGCCATGTAATTAATAGAAGCCACTGTATCCGGGTTGTCTTTTACATGGAGAGCCACCTGGTTTAACATGCCTTCATCGCCCTTTAAAAAGCTTCGCATATCCAGCATAAAGCCTGTTTCATAGGCGGATAAACGACGGCCGGGGCCTTTCTTTTCTTCTCTGGACTTACCACCCCTGTGGGTTTCTGTTACCTCTTTCACCTCATCCCAGTTCTTCGCCCAAAGCTTCAGATCAGAAAGATAAGGATCTTTTACAATGGTTTCCAATGGAGCATAACCTACCAAATGGATACCGTCTACATGATACTGGGCTGCCCAGAAGCGCAGCACATCTACCACATAGGAAGGAGACTGTGTCCCGTCAAAATATAATTCAATAACCAGTTCCATCCCTGCTTTATGTAATGACTTCACCAGAGTCTTAAACTCCTTTACCGGATCCTTTTTCTGCCCCGGTGCTGCACCAGCATAGGCTGCTTTTGGCGCAAAGCTGTGACCACAGCAGTAGCCCCAGTAATTTACCTTTCCAGGAGCATCTGCCATGATCTCGTCAAATTCCACAGGCGGCATCATTTCAACAGTGGTAATCCCCAGTTCTTTCATATAAGGGATCTTGTCAGCGACAGCGCCAAAGGTACCCCGTTTCCAGCTTTCTCCCTTAAATGAAGCATGTTTTGAAAAACCTCTTGGGTGTATCTTGTATACAATACACTCACTGGCCGGGATCTTTGGCCGCTTATCCTCTTCCCAGTCAAAATTCTCTTTTACCGCTTCAAAAGGAGTGTGGAGCACCTGGTCTGCTGCCTTTTCATCTCCCCATTTTTCCCGTCCTGTAAAGCAGGTTCCAAAAGGATCTGAGACTTCTTTTTCATCTTCCTCAAAAGCATATTCCAGTCCGGTAAAATCCCCTTTTACCGTCATGAAATGCACGTCCCCCATACGGGCATTTTCCGGAAATGGAAGTCTGGCAACCCGTTTCCTGCTGCCCTTTTCAAAAAGCAGCAATGCCGGATTTTTCGAAGAAACAAACACCACATCAAATCCTCCCTGAGTCTTTGTCACTCCCAGGGGATAGATTTTTTCTTCATTTGTTTCTATGATATACTCTCTTTTCATATATTATTGCCGCCTTTCAAAATCACTTTCCTTTATTTACACTATCAGATCCGAACCTCTTCCCCGCGGCATCGACGCGTGGGGAGACGCCTTTGGAATGCCATCTTATTTCTGGCTTTCGATCTGCTCCACCAGGTCGGTAAGATACATCCACCGGTCCATTTTCTCCTCTAACTGTGCCTCTTTTTCTGTCTTTTCTTTCATCAGCTCGTTGAGACGGGTATAATTGCTGGCAGATTTCTCGATCTCTGTTTCCAGGGCTGCAATTGCCTCTTCCAGACCTGCAATATCCCCTTCAATGGTCTCCCATTCTCTCTGCTCTTTGTAGCTTAAACGCAGCTTTTTCTGGGCACCGGAGGTCTCTTTCCAGTTATTTTTATTCACTGCCTTTGCGTTTGGATCACTATCTTCATCCACATTTTTATCAGATGCTTTGCCCGAACCTGCATTTCCAGCCCCATTTCCACTGATCTGTGGATGACGCTCATTCCATGCACGCTGATAATCGGTAAAACCGCCTTCATACTGCTGCACCACGCCATTTCCCTCAAAAGCGAAAATGCGGTTTACTACACGGTCCAGGAAATACCGATCATGGGATACAGTGATCACAATACCAGGGAATGTATCCAGATAATCTTCCAGTAAGATCAGGGTCTGGATATCCAGATCATTGGTCGGCTCGTCCAGGATCAGCACATTTGGCGCTTCCATCAGGATACGCAGAAGATACAGACGGCGCTTTTCACCACCGGAAAGCTTTCCAATGGTTGTATACTGCATACTGGAGGGGAACAGAAAACGCTCCAACATCTGGCTGGCACTGATACTGCCGTCTTTTGTCTTTACATATTCTGCTGCATTGCGGATATAATCGATCACCTTCAGGCTTTCGTCCATAGCCTCATTTTCCTGGGAGAAATACCCCAGTTTTACAGTCTGGCCAATCTCTACCGTACCAGAATCCGGCTCTACCCAGCCAGCAATGATCTTCATCAAAGTAGACTTTCCACTGCCGTTCTGTCCGATAATACCTACACGGTCATTTTTCAGGAAAATATAGGTGAAATCTTTCATCAGCACCTTATCCCCGTATGATTTGCAGATATCCTTCAGTTCTACAGTGGTACGTCCCAGACGGCTTCCAATGGACTCCAGCTGCACATTTCTGTCATACTCCGGTCCTTCCTGGTCACGAAGCTGCTCATACCTCTGGATATGGGCTTTCTGCTTGGTAGAACGTGCTCTTGCCCCACGCTGCATCCAGGCGATCTCTGTGCGCAGAATGGACTGGCGCTTGCGTTCTGCTGCCTCTGCCATGCTTAAACGCTCTGCCTTTAACTCCAGATATTTCTCATAACCGCCCTGATAGCTGTACAGTTTTCCCTTGTCCAGCTCCACAATACGGTTGGTCACACTGTCCAGGAAATACCGGTCATGGGTGATCATTAAAAGAGCGCCCTTAAAAGCCTTTAAATAACCTTCCAGCCAGTCAGCCATCTGGCTGTCCAGGTGGTTGGTAGGTTCGTCTAAGATCAGCAGGTCTGCTGTACTTAAAAGGACGCTTGCAAGAGCCACACGTTTTCTCTGACCGCCGGAAAGAGTCTCTACTTTCGCGTCAAAATCTTCGATCTCCAGACGGTTTAACATGGTCTTTGCAGAAGCCTTTAATTCTTCCACAGAGCTGAAATGGGGCTCGTTTTTATTATCCCTTACAATACTGTCAAGAATGGTATCACCAGGCGTAAATTCCGGGATCTGTGGCAGATAGCGGATATACAGGCTGCGGCCCTTTACAACGGTGCCGCCATCCGGCTCCTCTAAGCCTGCTGCGATCCGCAGCAAGGTAGATTTTCCAGTGCCGTTGATGCCAATGAGACCTACCTTTTCTCCTTCATTAATAGAAAATGCAGTGTCATTAAACAGCAGGCGTTCTGTATAGGATTTTGTTAAATGTTCAATGGTAAGTAAATTCATGTAATGATTATTCCTTTATTC
>JBNMGK010000069.1:0-10284 GCA_050872205.1 Enterocloster sp. | reverse complement strand
TCCAGAGGAAAAATGTATCCAGGTGGACAGTGTGTAAACACATGTGTCTATTCTATCATGAATGGCGGAAAAGCGGCATATCTTGGCAAATTCGGTGATGACGGCGTTGCCGAATACAACTGCAAGATCTTGACCCAGTTAGGTGTAGACTTCAGCCATTCCAGACATTTCCATGGGGAAAACGGTGCCGCCCGGGTTACCTTAAAAGATGGCGACCGTGTATTCTTAGGCTCCAACCGCGGTGGCGTTGCCAAAGAGCATCCATTTGACTTTACAAAAGAAGATCTGGACTATATCAAATCTTTCCAGGTGATCTACTCCAATACAAACAGCTATATCTATGATGACTTGTCTTTATTAGAAGAAACAGGCGTACCGATTGCCTTTGATTTCTCTACTGTATGGGACGATGCCCTGTTTGAACAGGTCTGCCCGCATCTGAAGGTAGCTCTTCTCTCCTGCGCTCATTTAACCCCAGAAGAAAGAGAACGTGAAATGAAAAAAGCTGCTTCCTATGGTGTCACCTTAGTAGTAGGTACTGTAGGCGAAGATGGCTCCTATGCCCTTTATGACGGCGAGATCGTCTATGCACCTGCATACAAAGCAGAGACCGTATTAGATACTATGGGCGCCGGAGACTCCTATTTCTCCACTCTGCTCACAACCCTGCTTCAGGAAAACGGCGCTCTTTTTGCCGGTGACCATGATCAGATGATCACCCAGTTAAAACATGCCATGGACTGCGGCGCAAAATTTGCAGCAAAGGTCTGCAGCTTAGAAGGCGCTTTCGGCTACGGAACCGCCATTATTGATTAAAGAATTCATATGTAATGTATTAGGAGCGAAAAAGATATTCATGATAAAAAATTCTATGGTACCTCTTTACCAGCAGCTGTCTGAAAAGATCAAACAGCAGATCACAGACGGCAAATTAAAAGCCGGGGACAAACTGATGACAGAGGCAGAATTCAGCCAGCATTTTGAAGTAAGCCGCATTACAGTGCGAAAAGCCATTGAACTGCTGGCCGATGACGGTTTCGTTGTACGCAAACAGGGCATCGGAACCTTTGTGGCAGAAAAGAAGCTGCACCGTGTAGTAGACAACCAGATCATAAGCTTTACAGAAATGAGCAAAATGGACGGACATGTGCCTTCTACGGAACTGATCACAGTAGAATGGGTGATCCCGGACGGCTCTATTGCCAGAAAACTGCGTGTGGATGAAAATGAAAAGGTGCTGCGCATCGTCCGCCTGCGCAAAAATGACGATGTGCCGGTGATGATCGAAGACAGCTATTATCCAAAGCGGATGGAATTTCTATTAAAAGAAAATCTCTTAGGCTCTACCTACGAATTTTTCCATAAACACGGACTAATCCCAACTCATTCCGTTAAAACAGTAGAGATCTGCTATGCCACGCCAGAAGAGGCACAGCGTCTGGGAGTTGCGGAAAAACATGCCCTTCTGCTGCAGAAGGACGAGGTCTATGACCAGGATAACGAGGTGTTGCATTACAGCAAACTGCTGACCAACCCACAAAGATACCGTCTTACTATTGTTATGTAAGATCATAGTACAACACAGGATACCTTATATTCTTCACGGGCGGTAATACAACTATAAAGAGAATATTTTAAAACGACGGTGTTTTTTATAGAATAACTTAACTTTCTAAAGAAATGCCGTCATTTTTTCTCAAAAATCCATAGGTTAGTGAAAACTTTATCAACAAAAGTTACAAGAACATTGAAAAAAACTATTGCAAGACATATAACATTGTGGTATATTTTGTACTAAGATGTTATGTGTTGTATCAATACAACAGAGACAGCGAAAACTGAGGACCGAAAGGAGATCATTATGAAAAAACAACTGAAAAAGACCGTAAGCCTTGGACTTGCAGCAGTAATGGCACTGGGCCTTACCGCATGCGTAGGCAGCAGCTCCTCTTCTGACAGCACCACAGCAGCTGGCAGTGAAGAAGCAAAAACAGAGGCAGCAGCTGATACTTCTGCAAGCAATGGTGACGTAAAAGTCATTAAACTGTTCCATCGCTTCCCTGATGATCCATGCAACAGCTTCATTGAAAGCAAGATTGCTGAGTACGAATCCCTTCATCCAGATATCAAGTTTGAAGTGACCAGCGCACAGAACCAGCCATACAAAGAGAAGATCAAAGTCGTAGTTGGCTCCGATGAGTGCCCGGATATCTTCTTCAGCTTCTGCGGTGAGTTCTCTGAGAGATTTATCCGCGAAGGCCTGTTATTAGACTTAACCCCATATCTGGAAGCAGATCCTGACTGGAAGGCTTCTCTGATGGAAACACAGATGAACGAGTACACAACTGCAGATGGCATGGTTTATGGTATTCCATTCCGTCTGGATGCAAAAGAATTCTTCTATAATAAGGACATCTTCAACGAGTTAGGACTGGAAGTTCCTGAAACATGGGATCAGTTCATTGATGTTCTTGACAAGATCAAAGCATCCGGTATGGACCCGATCGCAGAAGGAAACCAGGACAAGTGGCCTGCAGCTCACTACATTGGCGCTTTAAATGAGCAGTTAGTAGATGACGAGACCAGAGCAAAAGATTACGATCCTAAGACTGGTGAATTTACCGATCCTGGATATGCAGAAGCTCTTGAGAAATATCAGCAGTTAGTTTCCTATATGAACCCTGGTGTAAATGGTATGACTCATGATATGGCCCGTTTAGGATTTACTCAGGGACAGAACGCTATCCTCTTTGCAGAGTTAGTTGAGATCACCAACGTTAAGCAGGAAAATCCAGATCTGAACTGGGGAATGTTCAAGTTCCCAACCATCGAAGGTGCTAAGGGTAATCCAAACCTGGTATCCGGTGCTCCTGAAGGATTTGCAATCTCCTCCAAGACCCAGTACCCAGATGAGTGCGTAGAGTTCTTAAAGTGGTTCCTTGGTTCTGAAGTTGGAGCACAGCAGGCTGAGCAGGTTGGCTGGTTCAACGCTTCCCTTGGACTGGACAAGACTTTAACAGATGAGTCCTTAAAGAGTGCTTACGATGTAATCTCCAACGCTAAGAAGATGGATATCTGGTTTGATAACGCTCTGTACTCCACAGTTTGCGATGAGTATCTGACCCAGATCTCCGATATCACAAACGGCGATGTAACCCCAACTGATGCAATGGCTAAGATCCAGAAGGTAGCTGCTGAAGCTCAGAAACTGGTTGAATAGTTTTTCAGTTAAAATTTATAAGAAATCCATGATAGGGAGCAGCATCTGCTCCCTATCTTTAAAGAAAAGGATGGTGTCAGGATGAAAAAGAGAACAAAACTCACACCGTATTTCTATGTGATCCCCGGACTGTTAATGGTCCTTGGCTTTGTTTATATCCCTATTATTGTTAACCTTGTATACAGTTTTTTCCGTCTCTCTTCCTATTCTTCTTCTATGAAGTTTGTAGGACTTGACAATTTCCGCAGATTATTTACAAATGATACGTTCCCTATTATGATCCGGAACAATGTGTACTACTGCGTGATCTCCCTGATCGTGCAGGTTGGATTTGGAACATTCCTGGCTTTCCTGTTAGAGAGCAGACTGGCCAGTGACCGCTTTAGATCGATTTGCAGAAACATTTATTTCCTTCCGGCGCTAGTTTCCCTGACTGCCGTTGGTATGATGTTCAACTTTATTTACAACCCGCAGCTTGGTCTTTTAAACACCTTTTTAAAGCATGTCGGCCTTGCAAGCATGCAGCAGACCTGGTTAGGTGATAAAAACCTGGCAATCTTCTGTATCATCGCAATGAGCCAGTGGCAGTTCACCGGTTACATTACCCTGTTAATGGTAGTTGCTTTCCAGAACGTGTCCAAAGACTACATCGAAGCTGCTGTTATTGACGGCGCGGGTCCTATCCGCCGCGCAGTAAGCATTATCCTTCCACTTGCAAAGGAACAGCTGATCGTCTGCTCTATTATCACTGTAATCGGTGCATTCAAGCTGTTTACCGAGGTTTACTCCACCACAGTAGGTGGTCCTGGAAATGCTTCCCAGGTACTTGGCTTATTCCTGTATCAGAACGCATTCTTACATGATGATATGGGTATGGCTGCCGCAACTGGTGTTCTTATTTTTGTCATTACCGTAACCGCCTCTATCTTCCAGCTGAAGGTGAGCCGTTCCGGAGAGATATAAGGAGGTTCTGGTATGAAAGACAAATATGTATTAAAAACACGGATCTGGTCCGTACTGCTCCATGTATTTCTTCTGTTAATGGTAGCGATCATCCTGCTTCCTGTATGCTGGCTGGTATTAAACTCCTTAAAGACAAACCAGGAAATGTTCTTAAACTCCCTGGCGCTTCCAAAGAAATGGATGTTTGTCAACTACGCAACTGCCTGGGGCAAGGGACTTCTCTTCTACTTTAAGAACTCCATTATCGTCAGTGCCATTTCCATTATCTGCATCCTGCTTTTAAGCTCTATGCTGGCATATGGACTGACCCGTTTTTCCCTTCCTGGAAGCGGCTTTGTATTCTTCCTTATTTTAGGTGGTATGGCTCTTTCCGAGCAGGTTGCATTAGTACCTCTGTACAAGATCTTACAGGCATTAAAGCTTTACAACACCCGTGCAGCGCTGATCCTGCCGTACATAGCATTCCGTATCCCGTTTACCATGTTTTTAATGAGAGCTTACTTCATCTCCATTCCAAAGGAATTAGAGGAAGCAGCTATCGTAGATGGATGTAACAGCTTCCAGCGTTTCACACAGATCATCCTTCCTATCAGTAAGCCGGTTATGGCTTCCTGTGCCATTGTAAACTTAAACAATGTATGGAATGAATTCTTATTTGCAAACGTATTCCTGGAGAACAAGAAATTAATGACTATCCCGTTAGGCCTGATGACCTTCCAGGGCGACTTAAAATCCGACTACGTTGTAATGTTAGCCGGTATCCTGATCGCATCTTTACCAATGGTGCTTCTGTTCCTTTGCATGTCCAAGCAGTTCGTACGCGGACTTACATCCGGAGCAGTAAAGGGCTGATCCCTTCAAACTTTCATCATGACATCAAAAAGACTGCTTTTTTGGTCAGACTGTACCGGCCTGAAAAAGCAGTCTTTTTAATACGTTATAACATGTTATAATATCTGTATAGACAACAGGAGGAATGATATATGCTTACTGCAGATTACCATATGCACAGTGTCTCACCTGACGCAAAAGTCCCTATGGAGGACATGTGCCAGGCTGCCATAGACAAAGGCCTTACGGAAGTAGCCCTTACAGACCACTATGAACTCTACGCCCATGGCATCCACAGAAAGTTTTTCCACGAAGAATACTTAAAGATGTACTGGGACAGCTTAGAACGCTGCAGAGAGCGCTTTGCAGGCCGTCTGACCATTAAAAGCGGTATGGAGTTCGGCCAGCTCCATTTAGCCCGTGAAGAGGCATTTAACATCATTAAAAGCTATCCTTTTGATTACCTCATCGGCTCTGTCCATAAGATTGAAAATGTAGATGTGAGCAAAATGGCTTACACAGACGTTACCGTTCCACAGATCGCAGAAAGCTACTACCGTCATCTCATAGAGCTTTCTGCCTATGGTGAATACGACTGCCTGGGACATATCGATCTGATCAAACGTCACCTGGTACGCTGCGGCTTCCCGGTAGAATACGAGAAATACGAGGGCTATATTGATGAGATCCTTAAAAATGTGATCTCCCGAGGAAAAGGCATCGAAGTCAATACCTCCGGCATCCGCCAGGGCGCCGGTGAACCAATGCCTGGACTGCGTACCTTAAAACGCTATAAAGAGCTGGGCGGCCAGATCGTCACCGTAGGCTCCGACTCCCACAAGCCAGCTGATGTAGCTGCCGACTTTGAAGAAGCAGCAAAGCTTCTGGTCCAGGCCGGATTTGACCATGTGACCGCCTATGAGCGCCGTAGGCCGGTTTTAGGATGTAATTTAATAAAGTAATCATATATTGTGAGAAAATGTCTTGTCGTGGCTTCTGGGCGTTTCAGAAAGTCTCTCCACATCCTGTCCGAAAGCAGGAAAGAAAAATCCTCACCAAGATCTACCGAAACAAAAACTTCCCTCCCCCGCCCCCAGGGGCGGGGAACATACTCTCTCCCCACAAAAAATACCCCGGAAGCAGTGCTTCCGGGGCATTTTTATATTCATCTTATTAATTCAGGGAGTATATCTGAAATTAGTACTCTAACTTCCACATATATCTTCTCATTGTCAGAGGATGATCACGCTTAATAGCCATTTCCTCACCTAACAGTCTGGTAACACCGCCGATCATCAGTGGGTTGAAGTATTCAACAACGGTGCTCTTGATATGGGAGCTTAAACCGAAGTCCTTAGCATCAACTACAGTGTACTTAGCGTTCATACGCTGTAAGAAGGTCAGTGCTCTTGCATCCAGATGACGGGTAGGACCATCGTTCATCATTAACAGGTAATGAGCGTTCTCATCAGCCATTTCAAATGGGCCATGGAAGAATTCGCCGGTATGGAAGGTGCTGGATGGCAGCCACTGCATTTCCATCATTAAGAACATGGAGAAGGAATAAGCGGTGTACTGGGTAGCGCCAGAACTCATTACATACAGGATAGGTGCATTGTAATGATCCTCAGCAAACTTCTTAGCAGTAGAACGGAACAGCTTAGCGGAATCATTGATCAGATCAAAGATCTTGCTTAAACCATCCTGCATATCATCATAGTAAGCATAGCCTTCATACTCATTTAAGATCTCGCAAGCCAGCTCCAGAACTCTTGCAGGCTTTTCCATCTTTGCGCCATAGCTCTCATAGAAGCCATGGATGATCTGGTACTGACCATTCTGAGCCAGAGGTGAATCTGCCTTATGAGTTACAGCTACTACATGAGCACCCTTTTCAACAGCCAGCTTGGTAGCTGCTACAGTCTCAGGTGTATTTCCGCTTAAGGAGCAGGTGATAACGATAGCGGTATCATCTACACCAGCTGGAGTAGAGTAGTTAAAGTTATTTGCAGTATAGATACTTGTACGAAGCTTCTTAGCATTGTTCTCCAGGAAATATTTTGCAGGGAACAGATCAGACTGGGAAGCACCGCAGCCTACGAAGTATACGGACTTGATCTCTGGCTGTTTTGCCTTAATGGAAGCAACGATCTCTTTGATTGTCATAATTGGTATCCTCCTGAACATTGTTCTTTTATAATATCTGAATACATTATATAACAACATATGACAATAGTCAACCATAAATCAAAATACTTTTTATCTCTCTTTTAAAATCTTCAGCAATTCCCAGTTTATCTTCCCATTACCGGCCAGAACAGCCCCAGGCATTCCCACAGGCAGTTCCTTTCCTTCAAAATCCGTTACCTTTCCTCCTGCTTCCTCGATCAGCAGCTTTGCCGCTGAAAAATCCCACGGCTGTAAAATAGCCTCAAAGAAGGCGTCCACTCTGCCGCTGGCAACATATGCCATATCAAGGGCAGCCGAACCTAAACGGCGGATGTCCTGGCAGGATAAAAAGACTTCCTTAAACACCTTAAAATTCCAGTCAGCCAGTTCATGATAATAAGGACTTGTGCCAATGGTGATCAGACTTTCTGACAATGTTTCTGCCTGGCTTACATGGATAGGCTCACCATTTAAGAAAGCGCCTTCCCCTCTTTTTGCCAGGAACAGCTCATCTGTATAAGGCTGGTAAACGATCCCCAGCTCTACCACACCTGCCTCTGCATAAGCCAGTGACAGGGTGCTGTGGCGGAAATCATGGATCAGATTGGTAGTTCCGTCTACCGGGTCCAGAATCCAGAAATCCCCGCTCCGGTCAATGGCACTGTTGTCCTGCTCTTCTCCCATAAACTGCACCTGGGGATACATTTCATACAGTCCCTCTTTCACCAGCTTCTGCACCTGGATATCCACCTGTGTCACATAATCACAGGCCCCCTTTGTCTTTACCTGAGAAGCCCGGCTGCTGTCTGCAAACAGCGGCTTCATCTTCTTTACCAATTTTACTACATTTTCAGAATCGATCTTCATACTATTTATGCCCTTTCTCCTATATTTTTCCTACAAAATATCTAATTTTTATTATAATAATTTTCAGAAAAAAGTCCAGCAAACAAAAATAGTCCTTTGTTTGCATTCAAAAAAACATGGTCATTTTTGTTATATGTGATATACTCTTTAAAGTAGGAAACTCAGGAGTTTTAAACATTTTATTATCTTGAAAGGAGAACTTTTACAATGGAATTAAGTATGCTACATGTGATCCAGCTGCTCCACCATCCGCTTCTGGACCAGGTGATGATCACAGTATTTAACAAACTGGTTGGTTCCCTTGGCCAGCTTTGGATCGTAGTTGGGCTGACGTTGTTAATCATACCCAAAACAAGGAAATGCGGCGTTGCGGTTCTTTTATCATATGCCCTTTCTTTTCTGATCGGCAATGAGTGGCTGAAAGATTTAATTGCAAGGCCAAGACCTTGCGCAGTAGACGATACAGTATTACTGATCGTGAAAAAACCAGGAAGCTTTTCCTGCCCGTCTGTTCATACATATCTGGCTTTTTCAAGTGCAATGGCTATTTACCACTATTACAAAAAAGCGGGACTTGGTGTATTTATATTTGCTGCCCTGGTGGGCTTCAGCCGGATGTACTTTTTCGTCCATTATCCGACCGATGTTCTGTTTGGGGCCGTGTTAGGCATTGCAACCGCGTTTGCTGTATGTCTACTATTAGATAAAGCATATTCTTGTACCAGAAATTTTTGCGTAAAATAAAAAGAAAGAGTAGACGAATGAACAAAACACAGAAAATATTTTCAGCACTGACAGCTGCTGCTGAAACGGGGATTTGAAGTTCAGAGTTCTGCCGATACCCAGGATGCCGACGGCTATTCCTTCTATTCTGAGCAGGACCTGGCGCAGTTTATAACCGATCAGCTGAAAGCAGGGCACCATATTCTTATGGAAAATGTAGAGTGGGGAGGACACCGGATATCATGCTGGATGACGTGGTAGTATTCGCAGATTCCTATGACACTTCCGATCACTGCCAGAATGGTTACTATACGATGAGCTTCGAACGTTATGTAAGCCAATGGTTTGATCATCAGGTAATGGGAGAAAATGAAAAGAACCAGCAGTATGTTACGATCATAAAATAACCCGTATTTCAAAAATATTTTCAAGCATAACAACAGGGAGCCCAAATTTCTATTCTGAGCTCCCTGTCCTTTCTCTTATGCCTCATCAATGGCATGACCAATATCATGTCTCATGTATTTGTTCTCAAAATTGACCCATTCGGTTGCCTTATAAGCATTGGCTCTGGCCTCTTTTAAGTCTTTTCCTGTAGCTGTCACTCCCAGAACACGGCCGCCGTTTGTCAGGATATTTCCCTCTGCGTCAAACTTGCTGCCAGCGTGGAATACATAGTAGCCTTCCTTGTCCTTGAAGTTTTCAAGCCCAGTGATCTTCTTGCCCTTTTCATAATGCTCCGGATAGCCGTCAGATGCCAGTACCACGCACACAGCCGCATTATCCTCAAACTGCAGGTCTACCTGGTCTAAGGTGCCGTCTACACATGCTTCAAACACATCTACAATGTCATTTTTCATTCTTGGAAGCACTACCTGGGTCTCTGGGTCACCGAAGCGGGCATTGTATTCCAGAACCTTTGGCCCGTCCGCAGTAAGCATTAAACCAAAGAAGATAATTCCCTTAAACTCACGGCCTTCTGCCTTCATGGCATCTACAGTCGCCTGGTAAATATGCTTCTTACAGAATTCATCTACCTCTGCTGTATAGAATGGGCTTGGGGAAAATGTTCCCATGCCACCTGTATTTAAGCCCTGATCTCCGTCTTTTGCACGCTTGTGGTCCTGGGCAGAAGTCATGATCTTAATAGTCTTTCCGTCTACAAAAGAAAGGACTGAAACTTCACGGCCAGTCATAAACTGCTCTACTACAATGCGGTCACCAGCATGGCCAAACTGCTTATCTAACATCAGGGTCTTAACGCCCTCTTTTGCCTCTTCTCTTGTATTGCAGATGAGAACGCCTTTTCCTAAAGCCAGACCGTCAGCCTTTAAAACGATCGGTACCGGTGCTGTTTCCAGATATTTAAGGGCAGCTTCCGGTGTATCAAAGGTCTCATAAGCTGCTGTCGGAATGCCGTATTTCTTCAGCAGATCCTTAGAAAATGCCTTTGATCCCTCTAAGATGGCTGCATTCTTTCTTGGTCCGAACACACGCAGTCCCTTTTCTTC
>JBNMGK010000094.1:0-8624 GCA_050872205.1 Enterocloster sp. | reverse complement strand
TGCTTCTTAGTCTTTCCAGATCTTCCATGGTGCTTTTCCAGACTGCCACAATTCTTCCAGCTTTTTCATTTCTCTCTGGGTATCCATGCACTGCCAGAAGCCACCGTGGTAGAAAGATTTCATCTGGCCTTCTGCTGCCAGCTTCTGCATTGGTCCCTGCTCGAAAATAGTGGAATCTCCTTCCAGATAATCGAAGATCTCCGGGTTCATTACCATGAAGCCACCGTTAATGAGAGCACCGTCATTATCGTCTTTTTCACGGAAGGAAAGGACGGTATTATCATCTGCAATATTTAACACACCTTTGGACTGTCCCAGATTTACAGTGGTAATAGTTGCGATCTTACCGTGGGATTTATGGAAAGCTACCAGTTCGTTTAAGTCTACATTGGAAACACCGTCGCCGTAGGTGAGCATAAATGGCTCATTTCCAATATATGGCTGGATCCGCTTTACACGGCCGCCGGTCATGGTATTTAATCCGGTATCTACCAGTGTGACTTTCCATGGCTCGGAATAGTTATTGTGTACTTCCATGCTGTTATTTGCCAGATCAAAGGTTACATCGGATGTATGCAGGAAGTAATCTGCGAAAAATTCTTTTACAACATACTGCTTATATCCCAGACAGATCACGAAATCATGGTATCCGAATTCGGAATAATATTTCATAATATGCCAAAGGATCGGTTTTTCACCGATCTCGATCATTGGCTTTGGTTTTAAATGGCTTTCTTCGCTGATCCTGGTGCCGAAGCCGCCTGCTAAGATAACAACTTTCATTTTTAATTTTTTCCTCCAAGAGTTCATTTGTACGCTCTCATCATTTGAGAGGACATCATTATCATCATCGTTATTTATTCCTGAAGATATTCAGGTGGTTTTCTTCCAGGATACGGAATGCTTCCTGGATCTTGTCAGTGCCTTTGCGGTATTCGTAAAGGCTGTCTATTTCTTTGGAATGTTCTTTTAGTTCTTCTTCTGTCATGGCCGGAATGGTTGGTGCCATTTCTGCCATTTTTTCAAAGTTTTCTTCTCTGTAAGGTGCTTTCTGTATCTCACGATAAGTAGTATAACCATTTCCCAGAAGGATTGCAATACAGAAGGCTACTTCCAGGACGGGCATTGCCCGTTTTAACTGCGGGCTGCCAATATGTTTCCTGCGTATTTTGGATGCAAGGGCAAAGGTAAGAAGGATGCCCAGCACACCTACCTGAAACTGCAGTGCATAGCGGGAGCTTAATGCATAGTCTTCTTTTTCGAAAATGTAGCGTGAAAGGAAGATGAGAAGGTGGTTTGCCCCGCCGGATACAAGGAGTATGAGAGGGAACAGGGTCTTTTTGTAAATGCCAAGACTTATGTTTAACCACAGGGACCATAAATAGCCAAACATAAGGATGACTCCCAGCAGATAGATGATTTTGTTGGAAATACAACCGTTTTGGGTCCACTGCTGTAATTCTTCTCCTCCAGTGAACATTCCTGCAAGGGATTTAAGGATAAAACGGACCGGAAATGTAGGGTGATCGGTTAAGATCTGTCCCAGTGACCTTCCGGTAGCTCCTGCATGTTCTTCTACAGCAAAGGAGTTGCTTAAGATGTAAAGAAGAAGGGGTGCAAGGGTACAGAAAAGAAATGTGATGTATTCTTTTCGTTTGGAACCACTGTCCAATAAGGCTGCTGCAGCTGATGCCAGTATCATGACTGCTGCATAGATGGCGCAGTAAGGTCCGGCTGTTCCCAGAATGATCAGCCATGGAAGGAGCATCAGTTTGGTTTTGTCCCATTTTTTCTCTTCCCCACGGTAATAGCGGTCGAAAAGGATCTGATGGTAATAGAAGCAGGCAAAAGCGAAAAAATGGGACCATCCACTTCCATTGGTGAGCATCTCCCATTTGTTCAGGCTGAACATGACCACCATGAAGGCTGCAAACCAGGTTACGCTGACCTTCAGCTGGCGGGAATAGGCGGAAAAGCTCCAGGCTGCAAGTCCTACGCTTATGGCTCCTAATATCCGGTCAAAGGTAATGGAAAAGCCGAATAATTTTACGTTTATGATGCGGGCCAGATAGTTGATGGGGATACGTGTTAATACATCGGCCACAAAGAATTTCTTCGGGCTGCATACATCTGGCAGATAACTGTTTACCAGACGGATATAGTCGGAATAGACTACATCGCAGGCTGCGTTTTTTATATACCATAATAGGAATGCAATGCCGAGAAATGGTATGAGCCAGAGAGCTGCTTCTTCTATGGTGTTTCTCCTGTTTTGCTCCCTGTTATCGGGAAGTTTCATGATTTTTTCCTCCGCTACGGTGTTGTAATATGCACAATGGCTGCCAGACGGTCTTCGCCTCTCTGCTCTCTGGCATTCTGCATATAGAAGTTATAATCAAATTCCAGATGTACTAACTGCCATGGCTCTGCCTGGAGCGTGGTTTCTACCACACTGGAGCGAAGGGGCAGTATACGGACCGGTTCTTTATCCTGGGTAATGGAAATGGCCTCGCCGCCGCTCATTACACCTGGATACATGATCTCCAGTTCAATTTCTCCGGTAGAACCTGCCATTACAGTGAAGGACGCATGTTCATCCATCCAGTCATCGGAATAGTAACCGTAATCGATCTGCAGCTTCAGGCTGCGGACAAAATCTGTAACATCCTGAAATGCATTATGGGCCGGGTCTTCTCTGAGCACCAGCATCTGGTCATTTACCTGTCCAATGTCCCGGATACTGTCTATAAATTCTACCTTTGTGCCTTCTGCCTTCATTTTCGGATCAAATACCTTAAAGAAGGTGCGGGCTGTAAAATCACTCATTTCATAGCTGTTTCCCATGATATAGATGGTCTTTCCGAAAATGTCATCCCCATATTTTTCATAGGTCTGCTCTGCCAGGGAATTGTAGCGCAGCTGATCCGGCCACAGATACAGCTTTGGATAACAGCTGCGGTAGAACAGCTCCACAGGAAGCATAAGCAGCACATACAGGGCAAAAATGATTCCCCAGGGCCACAACCGTTTCAGGTACAGTTCTTTTTTTACTCCCTGTGTCAGTTCCCCATAGATGTAGGAAAGGAAAAGCAATGCCCCTGCTAAGGATACATAGACCCAGCGCATTTCTACGCGGATGGTCACGCTGGAGCAGACAATGTTTAAGGCAATGAAGCCAATAAAGAGCATTGCGTTGAACAGAATCCCCAGTTTATGCTCTTTTTGTTTTTCTGTAATGAATTTTACCAGAAATGCCAGTACCATGATAAGAATCATTATATCTGCCATACTGATCAGGCCCTTGACCCACATGGGACTTTCACTCCATGGACAGCCGTTTAAATGTTCCGGTCCTGCATTGATACCGAACACATAGGCCGCCTGGCTGAACGCAAATTTGATAGCCTGGGGGATGTTTAAGGTATCTGCTACCTGGGTTCCGCCGGTTCCTGCCGGAAGGACGGAACCAATGGTAAAGGCGCGGATCAGCTGTACCAGTCCAAAGGAGAGAGCCGTACTGAGCCAAAGGGATATTTTTTTGCACCTTTTTATGATAAGGGTCAAAAGCAGTAATGGCAGCAGCGCCATATAGCGCTCATGTACAAAACATACTCCGAAATACAGCAGGCTGGCAAAATAGAAGGATCTTTCCCTGTTTTCTTCGTTGATATAGCGGTACAGGTTCCAGAGAATGGAAATGGCCATCCAAAGGGCCATTGTTTCCATAAGTCCTAAAACCTGTCCGATCTGGTAGTATGCCATGCGGCTGGCTAAAAACATGGCTCCTGTTAAAAAGCCAATGGCTTTCGCCCTGGACAGCCGCCATGCAATAGAATACAGATACCAGGACAATGCTGCATTTAGCAATATGTTAATAGGTACGAAAAGGGCCACATGATTTCTGACCACTGCCATTTCAAACCAGGCCGCAAGGTAGTAAAGGAAGCGGAACCTGGTACTTCCCATGGGAAATACGTATTCCAGGAAGCTTTGTTCACCATAGCAGGACCAGAAATACAGATCGTCCATGTAAAGTCCCTTGATCTGTATTCCATGATTCACCCACACAGCTAACGCTAACAGAAGTCCCATAAAGATCACATGGTCCTTCCATTGATATTGTTTTTCCATTCTGGAAAATCCGATCCTGAATTTAATTCTTTCCCTGGTGTCCAATATTCTGCCTCCTTGAAATTGCAGCCGTATATTTAAAAAGTGTTCCGTTTATGCTTATTCCCCGTTTTTATCCATGCTGTAGTTATCCCGGAACAGCTGTACTAATTTTTCATCTGGTTCTTTGAATGGATGATCCAGATCCACTCTTGCCAGCATATTGCCCCACTCAAAGGTAAGGTCTTTTAATGTTCCTTCTGCGATCATATCTTCTATGATCTGTGCAGCTCTTGGCTGATCTGCCAGATAGCCGGCCTGTACATAAATGTATTCTGTTCCCGCCCATTTTAAATATTCTTCAAAATATGCCAGCTTTTTTACCAGATATACATCTCCGCCGCTTCCAGTTATATCGTAATAACTCTGGGCGCTGCAGGCCATATCCAATACCTGGGGGTGAAATCCAAAGGCTACCACACGGTTCCTTTGGGTAAGCCGCCTGTAAAGTTCTTTACAGCCTCTTCGCTCCCAGCTTTCCCGTGTATGGTGGCGGTGGTTATAATATCCTTTATTTACTAATTTGAATGAAGTAAATCCCGGACAGCCCGCCCAGCTGGTAGAGGATGTGATAAGTGTATTAAAAAGAAGAAATGGAACTGCAAGAAGGCAGATGCCGATCTGCAGGAAACGGCCGCCAAACAGCCCCTTTTTGCGGTTCATGCATTCACCTTCGCCCATACCTGCCACAGCTGCGGCAATATCCTTTTCCTCTTCTGTTTTGAACCAATATCCCGTGATCCGCACAGTACTGATCACTACCACTGCATACACCAGTATGAAATAGTTTCCGTCCACCTGGGTAAGTGTATAAACACTGGCTGCAGAGCCCAACAGCAATGTGACCATGAGAAAGCCGTCAAAAAAGTCCAGCTGGGAGATCTTCTGGCGTTTTACGACTCTTATTATTACCTGGAAGATCCAGAACAGTAAAAGGGCTGTTATCAGTACGGTTCCCCAGGCAATGATCACATGGCTCATGTCTTCTCCTACAGGGGCGATAAGGATCCCTTTTAAACGCTCCAGCAGTCTTTCTATCTTTTCCTGTGTGGAAAGGGCGGAGGAATCACCGATCACATGATGAAAGTTATAGGGATACTTTACTTTAAAGCCTATTTTTTCAAAGAAATTGGCAAATACAGAGGTTACGGGAACTCCTGTAAGAAGCCAGGTACGGTACCACAAGCCTGCAGTTGCAAACAGTGGCAGTATCCATGTTAAAAATCCCCGTCTGTCCTGTTTTCCTGCTTTTCCAAAAATAAGCAGGCACACCAGTCCCACACCGCCTAAAGCAGTGGAAAATACAAGGGCCGTTGGTTTATAGACCAGTGAAAGAATGTATACGGATACCGCAAGGATGAGCCATGGGGCTGTATTACAGGGCGCTGGCTTTTCTGACACTCCAGGCACCTCTGTTACAGGATTTTCGCTGATCTTTTGTGGATCATTTGTGCTGGCAGTCTTTTGGCCGTTTTTACTGGTAACTGCCAGACAGAGCAGATCGTAAATGATAAGCTGACACATCAGCGTTATACTGTCACTTTTTGCTGAAACTGCCATGTTCATAATGCCTGGGATCGCACTGATCAGCGCTGCAGTCCAGAAACCGGCAGTTTTTCCGCCAAAGCGTGTACCTATCACAGCTGCTGTTACTGCACTGACTGCAGTTGTCCAGAACGTAAAGGACAGCAGAAAACCATAGGTAGGCGTACCTGCTAATGGAAGCACCAGCACTTCTGCACCTTTGCTGTAGGTATACACCAGATTGATCAGTCCCAGATTTTTATAAATGCCATCCCCATTGTCCAGTATATAAGCAGAGCGCAGACCATAATGAAGGGAATCATAGTCCAGTTCATGATTTAAACGGCCCGCCTGAAGAAAAAACATGGTGAAAATGAATGCAAGAAGTAATGCCTGAAGCACATTCTCCGGCATAAGCCCGCAGAATACGCTGCGCTCACCGGCCACATTCTGTCCTCTTGTGCTCTGGCAAACTGCCTTTTGCTCTGCTTTCTGGCGGTTATCCACAAATCTGGTAAAAATTTCTTTGTTTTTCCACAGCCAGATTGCCATGGTCCCCACAAAAAGCACAGCTGCTGTCTTTCTCCAAAGTCCGATTCCTCCATGTCCTGTAAGGGAAATGGCACATACAATGACCATCCATGCAGCGCTTCCTGTAGTCAGTCCAAGAACCATCTTCTCCCACACAGGAAGTATATATCTGGATTTTTTACCATCATTTTCCAAAAAACGGTTATTGATGCAGATGCCGTATGCCATCAAAGTTCCCATCCAGACAGCTGCCCCCATCAGTGGGATCAGTATTCTGTGCCCCCAGAGAAAGATCAGCCAGCCAGGCATCAGTCCGGCCACTGCCAGCATTTTTTTCTCCCTGTGTTTTACGGCCAGACACAGCCACCATAAATTCCACAAAAACAGGACAGACAGTTCCATAAGCATCCGCCCTGTTTCCTTTTTTCTTAATGTTCCCCCTATAGAGCCATGAAGTATCAGTCTGTTTGCGGCTGTTCCTATGAGAACAGCTGCCACCAGCCAGAATACAGCCAGCAAAAGACCTTCTTTCCTTCTTTTACTCCCCATTTTTAACCTGTTCCTTTAATTAATCGTCGTACTCTTTATAAGCGGAAGAGTAACCCCGCATGATCAGTTTTACTACCGGTTTTGGCCAGAATCTGGCAAACATTTCTGCCTCTTCTTTTGCCCTCCGGTTATCTTTGATGCAGGCGTTTGTGGTAGCTCCCTCATGGACCCGGTAATAGATCAGAGGTTTCTCCACGCAGATAAACCTGCCCTTTTCTCCTGCCAGCTGCACCATGTGGTCCCAGTCTAATGCAAACTGATACTCAGACTGTACAAATGGTTCTCCTAACAGCTTCTTGCTGTAGGCAGTTGCCGGACAGCAGA
This sequence comes from Enterocloster sp., assembly GCA_050872205.1. GTDB lineage: Bacteria > Bacillota > Clostridia > Lachnospirales > Lachnospiraceae > Enterocloster. The sequence continues at coordinate 1,526 of JBNMGK010000094.1, read as the reverse complement.
TAGGATTGCCGAGAACCAGGGGCATTATTTTTATCCATTTTAAACTGCTAAGCCAGTGAAACCGCAGAGGAAGGCGTAAAAGACGCTTCACCCACAGCATTTTATCCCCAGTGATCACCTTTTTATTTTTTACAATAGCATAATCAGAGGTAAATACCGTCATATCCGGATATTTGTCAGCTGCCTTTAACAGCTCCTCCCCATAGTTTTTACAGTACATATCATCCTGGTGGGCAATGGTGACAAACTCTGCATCTGCCATGGAATAGGCATAATTCCAGTCGTCCCGGATATTGCTTTTTCCTTCCCGGATATAGTAGGGAAGATCGTATTTTTCTGCCATAGCCGCTAAAAAGGGGCTTGGGGTGGATGTGCACAGGATCACTGGTGAAGCCACATTCTGGGCCTTTAATGACTTAATGCAGCTTTCCAGATATGGTGAATCCCCATAGGCAGGTATTGCATATACATGCTTATGACTCATAAAAATGGTCCTCCAGCATCAGACACAGCGCATGGTATACAGGAAGATGAAGCTCCTGGATCTTAAAGGTTTCTTTCTCTGGAACTACGATGGAAACATCGGAAAATCCTTTGATCTTTCCACCGTCACGTCCTGTCAGTCCGATCACGCTTACGCCTAATGCTTTCGCTGCTGCTGCTGCATAAAGCACATTTTTAGAATTGCCAGAGGTAGTGATCCCCAGGAATACATCGCCCTTTTTTGCGTAGCCATACAGCTGCTGGGCAAAGGTCATATCTCCGTTTACGTCATTGGAGAAAGCCGTTGTTAATGCCCCATGACCGGTGAGAGCAATGGCCGGAAGTCCCCCCTGAAGGTTTTCAGCCAGCTTTTCGCCCATCTGGGGATCTGCTGCTTTTAAAGCCTTAGCCAGCTCTTCTGATACAGGACGGCGCTTTACAAAGCCTTTCATCAGCTCTCCTACAATATGTTCACTGTCAGCACAGCTGCCGCCATTTCCCGCGATCATCAGTTTTCCACCATTTTCATAGCAGTCTCTTAAGATCTCATATGCCTTAAGGATATCTCCTTTTACCGGTTCAAGAACCGGATAGCGCTGCACTAATTCATCTAAAAATCTAAGTTCCTTCATATGCCATTTTCTCCTTTTGCCAGAACTTCTTTCTTACTTCCCAGATCTTATTTTCTTTCCAGTATCCACTGTGCTGCCTGATCAAGATCCGCTGAATAATGATCATAAGGTGGTTTTTCACCTTTTTCCTGCTGCTCTTTATGAAGCTCTGCCCCATATCCGGTTCCTACCAGAATGGAAGTAACACCAAATCTCTGTCCCGCTTCTGTATCAAGAAGCTTGTCCCCGATCATATAGGAAGCAGACTTGTCCACTGGAAAGTCTTTTTCTGCCATTTCAAACATGCCTGTTCCCGGCTTGCGGCAGCTGCATTCTTTTCTATAAATGCCAATGCCATGTACCGGATGATGGGGGCAGTAATAAAAGGCATCGATCCGGGCTCCTGTTTTTTCTAATACCTGATTCATATAC
>JBNMGK010000347.1:0-3123 GCA_050872205.1 Enterocloster sp. | reverse complement strand
GTACACATGAATTCCCTTAATGCCATTTGCCAGAAGGTCAATGATCTGGTCTGTAGCATAAGCGATACCAGCCTGCTTCATAGCTGCCGGGTTATCTCCATATTTATCAACTAAAGATAAGAAACGGGCCGGCATATAGCTTCCGGACATCTGTGCAATGCGCTTTAACTGGCTGCCATTGGTAACAGGCATGATACCTGCGATGATAAGAATGGTAATTCCCTTCTCACGGATGCGGTATAAATAGCTGTAAAAAAGGCTGTTGTCAAAGAACATCTGGGTAGTGGCAAAATCACAGCCAGCGTCCACTTTCTGCTTTAAATAGTCCATATCTACAGACTTGTTTGCAGATTCCGGATGTCCTTCTGGGTAGCAGGCTGCACCGATGCAGAAATCACCTGCTTCCTTGATCTCATGGATCAGCTCAGAAGCATAATGATATACGTCAGGAGTCTTTCCGTCCTGCGGGATATCCCCCCTCAGGGCCAGTACATTTTCGATGTTCCGTGCCTTTAATTCCTCTAATACATGATGTACTTTCTCTCTGGTAGAAGAAACACAGGTAAGATGAGCTAATGCTGTTACTCCATACTCTTCTTTAATGGTAGAAGCGATCTTCACTGTATACTCGCTGGTTCCGCCGCCTGCGCCGTAAGTAACACTCATAAAATCCGGTTTTAATTCAGCTATCTTGGAAGCTGCCTTTTCTACGGATTCATAGGCATCTGCTGTCTTTGGAGGGAATACTTCAAATGAAAGGGTTGGTCTGCCCTCTGCCAGTATATCTTTTATCTTCATATTTATTGATCCTTTCTTTCGTATTTACAAAAATAGCCTGTAAAACATATCTTCAAATGTATTCTGGGGATACGTTCCAAAAACATATTTCCAGAACACATTTGAAGAAATCTATCCAAAAATACGTTTCTAAAAACAGGGATGCCGCAAAAACACAGGCTTCTGCAGCACCCCCATAAATCACAGTCTGTATCACCGTCCATGCCTCTGCACGAACCGGTCTTACTGCTCTAATGTCACCTTTTTCAGATGCCAGATATCTCTTACATACTCCTCAATGGTACGGTCAGATGTGAACTTACCGCTGTGGGAAACATTGATAAGAGCTGCTTTTGCCCACCACTGTCTGTCTCTGTAAGCCTTGTCGATCTTCTCATGAGCCTCTGCATAAGAACGGAAATCTTTCAGGATAAAGTAAGTATCCGGACGGCTGCCGCCACAGTTATTTAACAGAGAATCATAGATTTCCTTAAACAGCTGCGGTTCCTTTGGAGAATAATATCCATTGGTCAGCTGCATCAGGACTCTGCGGATCTGAGGATCGTTGTTGAAGATATCCATTGGATTGTAGCCGCCGTTATTCTCGTAATTAATAACTTCATCTGCGGAAAGACCGAAGATAAAGGCATTTTCCTGTCCAACTTCTTCTACGATCTCAACATTTGCGCCGTCCATGGTTCCCAGTGTCAGAGCACCGTTTAACATGAACTTCATGTTACCGGTACCGGAAGCTTCCTTGCTGGCTGTAGAGATCTGTTCGCTGACATCTGCTGCCGCAAAGATGATCTCTGCATTGGATACGCGGTAATCTTCAATAAATACAACCTTGATCTTTCCATTAATGGACTTATCATTGTTGATCACATCTGCTACTGCGTTGATCAGCTTAATGGTCAGCTTTGCACGACGATAGCCTGCTGCTGCCTTAGCGCCGAAGATAAAGGTTCTTGGAACCATATCCATATTTGGATTGTCCTTTAACTGATTGTAAAGGTACATAACATGGAGAATGTTCATCAGCTGACGCTTATACTCATGAAGTCTCTTAACCTGTACATCAAAAATGGAGTTTGGATCAACGTCAATGCCGTTATGCTCCTTGATGTACTTAGCCAGACGTACTTTATTCTTATATTTAATATCCAGGAATTCCTTCTGGCATTCCTTATCATCAACAAATGCTGCCAGTTCTTTAATATGAGGCAGATTTGTGATCCACTCATCGCCGATCTTGTCAGTTACCCAGTCAGCTAATAACGGGTTGCCATGAAGCAGGAAACGTCTCTGGGTGATACCATTAGTCTTGTTGTTGAACTTCTCTGGCATCATCTCATAGAAGTCTTTTAACTCCTCATGCTTTAAGATCTCAGTATGCAGTCTTGCAACACCATTTACAGAGAAGCCAGCTACAATAGCCATATAAGCCATTCTTACCTGACCATTGTATACAACTGCCATTTTTGCGATCTTGTCCTGATCACCAGGATATCTCTGCTGGATCTCATTTACAAAACGGCGGTTGATTTCTTCTACGATCTGATAAATACGTGGGAGCAGACGGGAGAATAAGTCTACCGGCCACTTCTCCAGTGCCTCAGACATAATAGTGTGGTTGGTGTATGCACAGGTTCTGGTAGTAATATCCCATGCTTCTTCCCAGGTAAGACCTTCATCGTCTAAGAGGATACGCATTAACTCAGGGATTGCTACGGTTGGATGTGTATCATTTAACTGGAATACCACCTTCTCAGGGAACTGGTGGATATCATCATGATTTTCTTTAAATTTCTGTACTGCTCTCTGAACGCTGGCAGAAATGAAGAAATACTGCTGTTTTAAACGCAGTTCCTTACCTGCATAGTGGTTATCGTTTGGATAAAGGACTTCAACGATGTTCTTTGCCAGGTTCTCCTGCTCAACTGCCTTCTGATAATCTCCGCGGTCAAATGCATCCAGGCTGAAGGTATCGATCGGCTGTGCATCCCAGATTCTTAAGGTGTTGACTACGTTGTTGCCATAGCCGACAACCGGAAGATCATACGGAACTGCCATAACAGACTGATAACCCTCCTGAACGAACTTCTCACGGCCGTTCTCCCATACGGTGCGAACGTAACCACCGAATTTTACTTCGGTAGCGTACTCAGAGCGGCGAACCTCAAACGGGTTGCCGTTCTTGAGCCACTCATCCGGAACTTCTACCTGATAACCATCTACAATCTTCTGCTTGAACATGCCATACCGATAACGGATTCCACATCCATATGCCGGATAGCCCAGCGTAGCCAGGGAATCAAGGAAGCAGGCAGCAAGACGGCCCAGACC
>JBNMGK010000412.1:0-2323 GCA_050872205.1 Enterocloster sp. | reverse complement strand
GAAATAACAGCATCTATATCCATTCCAGCCGTGGCTATACCAGCAGGGATTATGTAAAACCAGACCTGGCAGCGCCGGGAGTAGAGGTGCTGGGGCCGGCGGTTCGCAGTGCTGCTGCCTCTGGCACACGTTCCTTTTTGTCCTCTGGAAACAGTATTTCTTCTAGTTCTCTAACACTGAATACGTCTGTCAATGCCACCGCATCTTCTGGTGCTCCTGAAAACATACAGACATTCACCCGCCGCACCGGCACCAGCGCTGCGGCTGCCATTACCGCCGGAGCAGTAGCCAATCTTTTAAGCTGGGGTATTGTAATGGGCAATTATCCTACAATGAGTGAAGCCTCTATTAAAAGCTATCTCATCCGGGGCGCAAACAGGAATCCTGCTATTTCCTATCCCAATCGTGAATTTGGATATGGGACGCTGGACCTGCTGCAGACGTTTCTGCGGCTACGTGAATAACATCTGCAGAACCGTCATCACCAGCTTATCCAGATGCAAAACCAAAACGCATTTCTGGCGTATTCTCAGTATGCATAGCAAAGCAAACAGGAGCATGCACTCCCGCACGCTCCTGCCAAATCATTCATATTCTACTCTCTGCAATTTTGCATCAGACCCAAACCACCCATTTGGTGGTTTACCCGTTATCTACTACATCTCCCGCATCTGGATCAGCGGGCCGCCCTTCTTCTCCAGATATGGCCGTGTAACCACCACAGAGCCAATATTAGGATCTTTTGGTATCTCATACATAATATCAAGCATAAACTCTTCCAGAATGGCTCTTAAGGCTCTTGCGCCGGTTCCACGCTTTAAGGCTTCCTCTGCGATCCAGGAAAGAGCATCCTCTTCAAATACCAGCTTTACCTCATCCAGTGCCAGAAGCTTCTCATACTGGCGCAGGATAGCATTTTTCGGCTCCTTTAAAATGCGGATCATCATATCCTTATCCAGGCCCTTTAAAGTCACAGTCACTGGCAGACGGCCTAAAAACTCCGGTATCATACCGAAAGTACGCAGATCCTCATTGGTCACACGGCTTAAGATATCAGGGTCATTGTCATAGCTGTCCCGCAGTGTAGCTCCAAAGCCCATAGAAGACTTCTTAGTGAGACGCTCCTTGATAATATTTTCCATATCCGGGAAGGCACCGCCACAGATAAACAGGATATTATCTGTATTTACAGTAGCCATAGGAGTCATTGCATTTTTCTGATTGGATCCCACCGGAACTTCTACGGTACTGCCTTCTAACAGCTTTAAAAGTTCCTGCTGAACGGACTCGCCGCTTACATCCCTTGTATTGGTCTGTTTTTTCTTTGCGATCTTATCGATCTCATCAATAGAGATAATGCCTTTTTCTGCCCGTTCTACATCATTCCCGGCTGCTGCTAAAAGCTTTGAAACAACGCTTTCAATATCATCCCCAATATATCCGGCCTCAGTCAGAGAGGTAGCATCTGCAATGGCTAAGGGCACATCCAAAAGCTTTGCCAGTGTCTTTACCAGATAAGTCTTGCCGCTTCCTGTAGGTCCGATCATTAAAATATTGGATTTTTCGATCACAACACCGTCAGGATCTGTTCCGCCTAAAAAGGCACGTTTGTAATGATTATAAACAGCCACGGCCATTACTTTCTTTGCCTTGTCCTGACCGATCACATATTCATCCAGTTTCCCCTTGATAATATGAGGTGCCGGAATATCCTTCATAGTCAGCTGCTTTTCCGGCTCTTTCTTCTTTTTTAATTTCTGACGCTGAGGGATCTCATTTACCGGCGGCATCTGGCTGAGATCATTAAAATTCATGTTCATGTAAGGCATGTTTGGCATTTTGGAAAAATCCATGCCGCCATTTGTCACCGTATCAAAAGCCTTCTGCATACAGTCGTGGCACAGACACGTACCACCAGGCATGGATATCATGGGGCCCGCCTTGCTCTCTGGTCTGCGGCACATATAGCAGATTTTTTCATAATTATCTGTATTGTCTTTGCTGTTATGATCAGCCTTATTTGTATCCTGAATATCCTTCAGGTCTTCACTTTCAAAATTCTTATCTTCCACCGTTTTACTCCTTATTAATTACCACTTACCGCAGATCCCGGCAGTCCGGCCAGTGTCACTGAGATCTGCATTTCCTTATACTGTCCCTCTTCCTGACGCTGTACCAGCAGCTGGATCGTTTCACCTGCTTCATAGCCTTTTAAGAACTTCTGCAATTCCTGCATGCTCTTTACAGTCATTCCATCTAATTTGGTGATAATATCTTTTTCACGAAGCTCAGAACCGGCTGCAGCCCCGTCTTCCAGTATCTT
>JBNMGK010000406.1:0-2382 GCA_050872205.1 Enterocloster sp. | reverse complement strand
CCGCCTGCGACAGCAGGCAGTAGAGCGCGAAGCGCGTGTTCGTGAGTCTATGATACCAAAAGAAAAGCAAGCGCCACCGCAAGGTGGCATTTGTTTTTTGACCAAAAAAACACAACCCGAACACATTTTATTCACAAACCAATGGTAAACTTTCAAACAATGAACGAAACATGAACAAATACGAAAAAGTTGTGAATTGTTTGAGAGGAGTTTTCCATTATGAAAGTACGAAAAAACCACACACGTTTCCTGTGCGGCTCTCTGGCGGCTGCAGCGGCTATTTCCCCCATATTAAGTATGACCGCATGGGCAGATAATATTTCCACGGCTAATTTTAATCTGCGCCAGCAGGTTGTAAAGCTGACCGGTATCATGGAGATATCCAGCTTCAGGGAAAGCGTTACCAGAGCGGACTTTGCAAAAATGCTGGTAAAGGCATCCAGTTACCGTGAAAATCTGCCAACCTCCAATGTTTCTGTTTATGCAGATGTACCGGCAACAGATCCTAATGCAGTGTATATCCGTATTGCAGCAAGAGAAGGCTGGATGAGCGGATATCTGGGCGGAAAATTCAAACCGGAGGAACTGGTCCTTTATAAAGATGCTGTAAAGGCCATTCTTACTATGTTAGGCTATACAGATGATGATTTTACAGGAGATCTGGTTTCCTCCAGAATATCCAAGTTTAATTATCTGGAATTAAATGAGGATGTAAGCCGTCAGGCTTCCGACGAGGTAAACCAGACTGACTGCATGAATATTTTTTATAACCTGTTAAAGGCCAAGAAAAAGGACAGCAATGAGATCTACGGAAAAATCCTGGACTGTGAGTTAAATTCTGACGGTGAAATCAATCCCATTACCATACTGGATGATGAGAGAAAGGGTCCGATCCTGGTACATAAAAACTTCAGTGTTTCCCAGTCTGTACCTTTTGATACAGAAGATGCAAATGTATTCTTAAATGGTGTGGCAAGTACCTTGTCAGCTGTAAAATCTGCCCAGCAGCAGGCCGGATTTGCAGTTTTATATTACAATGTAAAGTCAAAGACTATTTGGGCTTATACCACCATGGGCTGGGACAATGATGATGACTCCGGCAACAATTCTTATATCCTTTTAAAAGGTGAGATCAAGAACATTTATTATAAATCCACCGATGTTATGACACCTACCTCTGTACGTATTGAAGTAGACCAGGCAAATTCCGATGACAGCTTTGATACCAGTGAGGACGTAGACTCTGATGGCTATCTGACCATCAATCTTGATTCTTCCGAGCTTCAGTATATGTTCTCTATTTATGGAGATCTGGAAGTAGGGGATGATGTAGTCCTGGTATGCAGCCGCAGCGGAAGCTCTTATACAGCGGTTGATGCACTTGAGTACTAAGGGGGATATTATGAAAAAGAAGAAAAAGCTGATCAAACTGGTGGTCATCCTTCTTGTGATCGCTATTGCAGCAGGAGCCATTTTTGTATGGAGAAGCCATAAAGCCAAAACAGCAGCGGTAGCTGCAACAGCAGAAAATACAGCAACCGTAGAAAAAAGGAGCATCAGCTCCCAGTTGTCTTCTTCTGGTACACTGGAGGCAGAGGATACTTACAGCATTACTTCCATGGTGGAAGGTGAGGTAGTATCTGCCAACTTTGAAGAAGGTGACCAGGTGGAGAAAGACCAGGTTCTTTATGAGATTGACCGCTCCAGTATGGACACAGATTTAAACAGTGCCCAGAATTCCGTTACCCGGTCCCAGACTTCTTATGAAGATGCATTAGAGGATTATAACCAGGCATCCTCTGACTACAGCGGAAATACATATAAGGCTACAGATACAGGATATATTAAGGAATTATATATCAGCGTGGGAGATAAGGTCAGTGGAAATACAAAGCTGGCAGACATCTACAGTGATGATCTTATGGAGATCCGCATCCCGTTTTTAAGCGGTGAAACAGAGCTGATCCCCGTAGGAAGCACAGCTGTTCTTACGCTGGTTGACTCCGGGGAGCAGATCGAAGGTACAGTTAAGGCAGTTGCAAACAGGGAAGAGACTCTTTCCGGCGGCCGTCTTGTAAAATATGTGACGATTACTGTAAATAACCCAGGGGGACTTACCACTACAACAGCAGCATCTGCCCAGATCGGTGAGTTTGTAGGAAGTGAAGAGGGAACTTTTAAGGCTTCCACAGATACTACCATGAATGCAGATCTGGCTGTAAGCGTAGAAGTAGAAGAACTGCTGGTCCATGAGGGGGATTATGTGACAAAAGGAACTCCTATTTTCCGTATGACCTCCCGTACAGCAGAAAAACTGATGCGTAATTATAAGGATGCCTTAGATAAGGCTCAGGAAAGCGTAGAGTCTGCCCAGAGCAAGTT
>JBNMGK010000261.1:0-4176 GCA_050872205.1 Enterocloster sp. | reverse complement strand
CCGGAAGGCTGGATCATCGTGGCAGCAGGAAACCCGCCGGAATACAATAAATCCGTCCGGGAATTTGATGTGGTCACATTGGACCGTATTAAAAAGATCATTATTGAGCCAGATCTGGGAGTTTGGAAGGAATACGCCTATGCCCAGAATATCCACCCGGCGATCATGTCTTACTTAAACATACGGCCCCAGTATTTCTGTACAGTAGAAACCACCGTAGACGGAAAGCGGTTTGCCACTCCAAGAGGCTGGGAAGATTTATCCCAGCTGATCCAGGTATATGAGTAACTGGGAAAGAAGGCGGACCGGGATGTAGTGGGACAGTATCTGCAGCACCCAAAGATCGCCAAGGATTTTGCCAATTATCTGGAGCTTTATTATAAATATCAGGATCAGTACCAGGTAGATGAGATCCTTTCTGGTACGATCCGGGAAGCAGTTTGCGATAAGCTGCAGAATGCTTCCTTTGATGAGCGTATGGCGGTAACGGGACTGCTTCTTGCAAAGCTGACGGACGGATTTAAGGCATTAAAATTCATGAATGAAGAAATGACTCTTTTAATGGCCCAGTTAAAGCAGTTTAAGAAGGAATTAGACGGGGCAGATGTCCATGCACTGGCACCGGCCATGATATTAGAAAGCATCAGCGCTGAGTTAGAAAGCATCCGTGTCCATAAAAAAGAAAGTGGACTTTCAGACCGCAGACAGGACCGCATTTACCGGAAGGTAAAAGAGGCACTGGAACAGTATGTGCAGCAGATGAAGGCACAGTCCTTACAGGAGAAGGAGGACAGCTGGAACTGGCTGAGACAGCAGTTTATGGAAAAAAGCGATGCCTATGAGGACAAAAAGGAGTCCTGCGGCAAACAGCTGGAACATGCCTTTGACTTTATGGAGGCGGCCTTTGCAAACGGCCAGGAACTGGTGATCTTTGTAACCGGTTTAAATACAGGGGAAGCCAGTGTGGAGTTTTTAAAGGAATATAACTGTGAACGTTACTATCGTTACAACAAGGAACTCCTGTTTGACGACCAGGAGAGCAAAATGAAAGAAGTGCTGGGAAAATGATGATGAAAAAAGAGCAGACAGCGGGGAAAGCAAAAACTGTGGGGACTCTTTTTACAGGGGATGATCTGAAAAAGCTGATCTTTCCTCTGATCGTTGAGCAGATACTGGCGGTTTCCGTGGGCATGGTGGATACGGTAATGGTATCCAGTGCAGGAGAAGCGGCTACCTCCGGTGTTTCTCTGGTAGACATTATCAATGTACTTATTATCAATATTTTCGCTGCTGTGGCAACAGGCGGCGCTGTGGTCACATCCCAGTATCTGGGACAGAAGCGCAAAGACCGGGCATGCCAGTCAGCGGACCAGCTGATCCTTGTAACCGGTGTGGTTGCCCTGGTGATCATGACTTTAAGCATCCTGTTTAGGTGGCAGCTTTTAAACCTTATTTATAAGGGTGTTACAGAAGAGGTAATGAGAAATGCAGTGATCTATCTGACCATTTCTGCTGTTTCTTATCCGTTTCTGGCAGTGTATAATTCCTGCGCGGCGCTGTTTCGGTCCATGGGAAATTCAAAGATATCCATGCAGGCATCCATTATCATGAATGTGATCAATGTGATCGGTGACGCGCTGTTTATCTTTGGCTTTCACTGGAGTGTGGCAGGCGCGGCAGGCGCGTCCCTGATCTCCCGTATGGTGGCATGTTTTATCCTTATGTGGAGACTGCGAGATCCGAAGCTGGATATCCGCATTGGAACCACCAGAGGCGTAAATATGCACATGGTAAAGCAGATCTTACATATCGGTATCCCAAATGGCATTGAAAACAGCATTTTCCAGCTGGGACGTGTGCTTACAGTCAGTATTATCGCCATGTTTGGGACTACCCAGATCGCGGCAAATGCCATTGCCAATAATCTGGACAGCATGGGCGTTCTGCCGGGAACTGCCATGTGTCTGGCGATCATTACTGTAGTTGGACGCTGCGTGGGAGCAGGGGATTTTGAACAGGCGGAATATTATGCTAAAAAAATGATGAAACTGACTTATATCATCAGTGGTATCTGCTGTCTGGTGGTGATCCTTACTATGCCTCTTACATTGCGGCTGTATGGAGTTTCTGATGAAACAAGACATTTGGGTGCTGTTTTGGCCCTGATCCACAATGGATGCGCTATTTTCCTGTGGCCGGCAGCTTTCTGCCTTCCAAATGTAATGCGCGCAGCCAATGACGTAAAGTTTCCTATGTGTGTATCTATTGCGTCCATGTTCATTTTCCGTATCGGTTTAAGTTATGTGACCGGCGTGGCTATGGGACTTGGCGCAATCGGCGTATGGATCGCCATGATCATAGACTGGATCGTGCGTATTATTTTCTTTGCAACACGGTTTTTCAGTGGAAAATGGAAGACCTTTTATCATGGGGAATGATCTCTGGTTCCAGGATATATGATGTTCTCTCGGACTCTTTCTGTACCTGATTTTGTGAGAAGATTTTTTGTCAGTTGTGCCCAAATTTCTGAGGCGTACGCGGTGCGTACGTTGATGAAATTCGGGTGCGACTGGCGGAAAATCGGCCACAAAGGCAGGTGCATGGAAGAGTCCGAGAGGACATTAACAGATTTGGGAGGACAAAAAATGCGTGTTACCTATATTCATCACAGCAGTTTTTTAGTGGAAACAGAAGAAAATTACTTTTTATTTGACTATTTTGAAGGAGAGATTCCAGAGCTTAAGGAAGACAAGCCTCTTTTGGTATTTGCCAGCCACCGTCATGGGGATCATTTTTCACCGGTTATCTTTGAGATCGTGAAGCACCATGAAAAAACGGGCTTTGTGCTTTCAGATGATATCTGGAGGCGGAGAGTGCCGGAGGAACTCCTTGGAAGGACCTGGTTTATGGGGCCGGAGGAAACATTGCAGCTGACAGCGCCATTTACAGGAAAGTCAGGTGTAACGATCCGGGCTTTTAAATCCACGGACGAAGGTGTGGCCTTTCTTCTGGAAACCGAAGGAAAACGGATCTATCACGCTGGAGATCTGAACAACTGGGTATGGGACGGTGAACCGAAAGCAGACAATAAGCGGATGAGTGAGAACTTCCACAAGGAACTGGAGAAGATGAAAGGCATCCACATAGATGTAGCTTTTATGCTTCTTGATCCCAGACAGGAAAAGGATTTCTACCTGGGAATGGATGATTTTATGAAAATGGTGGGAGCAGATGTGGTGTTCCCTATGCATTTCTGGGGTGATTTTCAGGTCACAGACCGGTTTAAAAAGTTGGAGTGTGCAAAGAACTATAAGGATCGGATCGTAGAGATCCATGAAAAGGGAGAGAGCTTTCTGATATAGGCGCAGACCAGAACAGATTATATAGAATGTTCTCTCGGAGTCTTTCCTGCACCTGCTTTTGCGGCAGATTTTCCGTCAGCCGTACCCGAATTTCATCAACGTACGCACCGCGTACGCCTCAGAAATTTGGGCACAACTGACAAAAAATCTTCTCACAAAATCAGGCACAGAAAGATTCCGAGAGAACATTAGAAAATGGGACTGGTGTTGGTGTAGAGAGTACATCTTGAGAAAGAGAGGATAAGAACATGCTGCTGATCAAAAACGGACGGGTGATCGACCCGGCAGGAAAGAACGAAAGAAATGCTGATATTGTTGTAAAAGACGGGAAAATCGAAAAAATATATCCAGAAGGAACATTACCTGCAGAGGCAGAAGCGGCTGCGGATCAGGTGATCGACGCTAAAGGTCTTGTAGTAGCACCAGGTCTGGTGGATGTTCACGTACATTTTCGTGATCCGGGACTGACTTATAAAGAAGATATCCATACTGGCGCGGCAGCTGCTGCAAAGGGCGGCTTTACTACTGTTGTGTGCATGGCAAATACAAAGCCGATCGTGGACAATGAAGAGACACTGCGCTATGTGCTGGGGGAAGGAAAGAGAACCGGTATCCATGTGCTCAGCTGCGCAGCGATCTCCAAAGGCTTTGAAGGAAAAGAGAGAACAGACATGGAAGGTCTGTTAAAGGCCGGTGCAGCAGGTTTTACAGATGACGGCATTCCGTTAATGGACGGACATTTCGTAAAAGAGGCAATGGAAGAGGCAGCCAGACTGGATACAGTCTTAAGCTTCCATGAGGAAGACAAGACCTT
>JBNMGK010000494.1:0-1514 GCA_050872205.1 Enterocloster sp. | reverse complement strand
TAGAGCGGTTAAAAACAGCTTCCCACGGTGCCTATTTCGGTCCACTAAGACTTCCGGCACTGGAGGTTTATGACCGGCTAAATGGCGAAAATATCCCCTGTTCCATGATAACCGGGGAAGAAACGCTGGAAGTGGCAGGTGCCTGCTGTCAGGCATGTACCGTGGAAATGTTAAATGAACACGAATATTTTGACGTAGCTGTAGTGGACGAGTGCCAGATGGTAGCAGATCCCTACAGAGGCCATAACTGGACCAGGGCCGTTTTAGGTCTTCGGGCAGAGGAGATCCACCTGTGTATGGCTCCGGAGGCAGAAGACATTATCCTGCAGATGATCAGGCGGTGCGGGGATACCTTTAAGATCGTCCGTCATAAGCGAAATACCAGGCTGACCTTAGAAGAAAAGCCGTATTCCCTGAAAAAAGACCTGAAAAAAGGCGATGCCCTTATTGTATTTTCAAAGAAATCTGTACTGGCTTTAGCTGCCCATCTGGAAAACCAGGGGATCCACTGCAGTGTAATCTACGGAAGTCTGCCTCCTGCTACCAGAAGGGAGCAGGTACGCCGCTTCCTGGAAAAAGAGACAGAAGTGGTAGTCAGCACCGATGCCATTGGAATGGGATTAAATCTGCCCATCCGCCGTATCGTTTTCATTGAGACCCGGAAATTTGACGGTGTAGGCCGCAGAAGCCTTCTGCCGGAGGAGATCAAGCAGATCGCAGGCCGCGCGGGACGCTTTGGCCTTTATGACGAAGGCTTTGTGGCGGTTTTAGATGATCTGGAATTAATAAAAGACGGATTGGAACGGCGTCCGATCCCTATTATGAAAGCCTATATCGGCTTCCCGGAACAGCTGTTAAAACTGCCTGCAGAGATTGATACACTGGTAAAAATATGGGCCAGTATGGAAACGCCTTCTATTTATGAAAAAATGGAAGTGGACGAGCTCCTTGCGCTGTATGTAAGCTTTGAACATGTACAGCGGGATCATATGGATGAATTTTCCAAAGAGGAGATCTATAAGCTGATCACCTGCTCCGTGGACATTGATAATAAGCTGGTCATGGATCTGTGGAAAGATTACTGCCGGGACTACCGGGATGTGGAAGAACTGCAGTTTCCATATAGTCCGGGACCGGATCTGTATGATCTGGAAAGCTATTATAAAATGCTGGATCTGTATTTCCAGTTTTCCAGAAAAGTGGGACTGCCCATTCAGGAAGAAAATCTGGTGGAAGAGCGCAGGAACACAGAAGAAGAGATCAGCCGTATTTTAAAAACAGAATGCGCCAGCTACACCCGAAAATGCACCATCTGCGGAAGAGAACTTTCCTGGGACTATCCATTTTCCATTTGCGAACGCTGTTTTGAGCGCGGAAAAAGAGTACATCCCAGAAGAAGATAACACAATGTATTTCCGGGATTTTTCCGGAAACAAATAACACATCAAAGGAGAAAGTAATGGAAAAGAGAATTATTCAGGTAGAAGAAAAAGTTCCTGTAAAACTGCTGATAC
>JBNMGK010000059.1:0-11261 GCA_050872205.1 Enterocloster sp. | reverse complement strand
TGCTCTAAAGCAGTTGCCAGCTGATCAGGACAGGAAGTTGGGCGTGGGCCGCACTTAATGCCTTTCATACGCTTGATGGCTTCATCAATATCCATTCCTTCAACCAGTGCTGCAACGCCCTGGGTATTGCCGGAGCAGCCGCCTACAAAATGAACATCAGTTACCTTATTGTCCTTTACCTCAAAAGAAATAGCTCTTGAACAGACACCATGGGTTGTATAATTCATCACTTGTACCTCCTTAGTTTAATGTATTTTCATAAATGGTCCGCAGAAAAGTGTGCCGCCCGGTTCTTGACGGGCAGAAGCCAAACTGTTACCATGTATCTGTGTACGTTTTTACTATAATTGTACACGGTGTAAATTTTATTATGCTTCATGTAAATAAGATTGTCAAGTTGGAGGAAAAAGAATGATCGGAATCATCGGTGCCATGGATGAAGAAGTGGCAATGTTAAAGGAAAAACTCACAGAGGTTCAGGTAGAAACAAAGGCTGCTATGGACTTTTATAAAGGAAAATTAGAAGGAAAGGACGTAGTGGTTGTCCGTTCCGGTATTGGTAAGGTAAATGCGGCAATGTGTGCCCAGATCCTGGCAGACGTATATCATGCAGACCATGTGATCAACACCGGTATTGCAGGTTCCTTAAAGGCAGAGATCAACATTGGAGATATCGTGCTGTCAACAGACGCTCTCCAGCATGATATGGACGCCCAGGCATTTGGCTATGAGCCGGGGCAGATCCCAAGAGTGGATACACTTTCTTTTAAGGCAGATGAGAAAATGATCACTCTTGCAAAAAAATGCTGCGAAAAGGTGAATCCGGAGATCGGCGTATTTACAGGAAGAGTTGTTTCCGGTGACCAGTTCATTTCCGATAAAGAGAAGAAAAAATGGCTTACAAATACTTTTGCAGGCTATTGCACAGAAATGGAAGGCGCAGCCATTGCTCAGGTATGCTATTTTAACAACATCCCATTCCTTATTGTAAGAGCGATCTCTGATAAAGCGGATGACAGCGCATCTATGGATTATCCGACCTTTGAGGCACAGGCCATCCGCCACAGCGTGAACTTAATGGCAGAAATGATCCGCTGCTTTTAATACGAAATAATGCAAACAGCCAGTTATCAATGTCTTTTAAACCCGGTTCAGAATCGTTTCGTGGGGGAATTTGACGAACGATTTTAAGGGTTCTCAACTTCCAAAATAAAAAGCCGCCGTTATAATAAAGCTTACCGAATGACACAGGCCTGCAGGTGTGTCTGCCGGAATAATCATTCTGCAATGGATCAGTGAAATTTGCAGACAGTGGAACAGAAAGGGGAGCTTATATTATGATGAGCTTTTTACAGACAGGAAAAGCATTGTATGTGCTGGCAGTTATCTGCTTTGGAGGTATCTTTGTACGGCTGGCAGCCGGAAGCTTCTACAAAAAACTGATAAAAGAAAGCGCAAATATGGCGCTGACCAAGAACCGGTATCTGCGGAATTTAAAACAGAACGCAGAAGATACATATAGAATTAACATGGGCATGAACAATGCCGCTGTTTATTTACAGAGACAGCTTGGAAACCTGAAATTTTTAGGCTTTTCATTATCAGGGCTTGAAAACCTGGCGGGTCAGCTGACACTACTCAGTTTCCTGGCGGGCGGTGTATGCGCATTTCTTTCTTATTGGAACCGCAGCGATAATTCCTATATCGTTCTTTATGGTGCAGCCGGTATTTTAGGCGGAATGCTTACCGTAGTAGCTGATTACGGCGTAAATCTGGAAGGAAAGAGAAATCAGCTTCTTATCAGCCTTCAGGACCACCTGGAAAATGTAATGTGGCCCAGACTGGAGCGGGAAAGCAGCAGCGAGCGCACCAGTGCAGTGGCAGAAGCAGAAGAACGCCGTGACAGTGGAAATGTGAGAACCATTGGCAGAGACCGTGGCGGTCGACTTTCCGGTGCCAGAAGAGGCGCAGAACAGACTGCAGCAAGCAGGGAAAATGCCCGTGAGGCAGCTAACCGGGATAAAAAAGAGGACCGGTCTGCCAAAGACTGGCTGGATGACCTGGATCCGGAGCAGAAACGGATGTTAGGAGAAATGTTAAAAGAGTTTCTGTAAATAAATGTCTGTGGGTCAGACGCAGTGTTTGAAAACAGTTTCAGAAAATCAAAGCAGGTTATGGAATTGAAAAGACAGATGTGGTATACTAAAAATTAGTTGGGAAATTTTTCACAAAATGTTCTCCTGGAATCCCGGAGGACATAAATCTCACAAGTATGCAATCAGAAAAGGAGAGCGGGAACATGGGTAAGGAAGTTGTATTCGATTATTCAAAGGCCACCGGCTTTATCTCAGCTGAAGAGATGGCTAACTTCAAAAAAACAGTTATGACAGCAAAGGAGACTCTGCTCAGCAAAGAAGGCGCTGGAAACGACTATCTTGGCTGGATCGATCTTCCAGTTGATTATGATAAGGATGAGTTTGCAAGAATTAAAAAGGCAGCAGCAAAGATCCAGAGCGATTCCGATGTTCTGCTGGTAGTAGGAATTGGCGGTTCCTATTTAGGAGCAAGAGCAGCCATCGAATTTTTAAGCAACAGCTTTTATAATGTACTGCCAAAGGATGTGCGCAAGACTCCTGAGATCTATTTCGTAGGAAACAGCATCAGCAGCAAATATATTGCAGACCTTAAGAAGGTTCTGGCTGGAAAGGACTTCTCTATTAACATCATTTCCAAGTCCGGTACTACCACAGAGCCAGCGATTGCATTCCGTGTATTTAAGGAAATGCTCATCGAAAAATATGGCAAAGAAGAGGCTGCAAAGCGTATTTACGCAACCACAGACCGTGCAAAGGGCGCATTAAAGAACCTGGCAGACGAAGAAGGCTACGAAGAGTTCGTAGTTCCGGATGATGTAGGCGGACGTTTCTCCGTTCTTACAGCAGTAGGCCTGCTGCCGATCGCTGTATGCGGCGCAGATATTGATAAGCTGATGGAAGGTGCTGCTTCTGGCCGTAAGAAAGCACTGGAAACTCCTTACGAAGAAAACCCGGCTCTTCTGTATGCAGCAGTCCGCAATATCCTGCTTCGCAAGGGCAAAGCAGTAGAGATCGTAGCAAACTATGAGCCAAGCCTTCACTATGTATCTGAGTGGTGGAAGCAGCTGTTTGGCGAAAGCGAAGGAAAAGACCAGAGAGGTATTTTCCCTGCAGCAGTAGATCTGACCACAGACCTGCACTCCATGGGACAGTTCATCCAGGACGGCGCGCGCATCATGTTTGAGACCGTTATCAACGTAGAAGAATCTCCGGAAGAGATCGTTTTAAAGAAAGAGGATGTAGATACCGACGGCATGAACTATCTTGCTGGAAAGACTGTAGATTTCGTAAATAAGAGCGCTATGAACGGAACCATTCTGGCTCACACAGACGGAAATGTACCAAACCTGATGGTAAAGGTACCAGAGCAGAATGAATTTTATTTAGGTGAATTATTCTACTTCTTTGAGTTTGCCTGCGGCGTAAGCGGCTACATTTTAGGCATCAATCCATTTAACCAGCCAGGCGTAGAAAGCTACAAGAAGAACATGTTCGCCCTTCTTGGCAAGCCAGGCTATGAAGCTCAGAGAGAAGAACTGTTAAAGAGACTGTAAAACAAAGTCAGGTATAAGCATTATTTATACTACATGGGGAGTCACTGAAAAGTGGCTCCTTTTTGAGTGCTATTTTAAATATCTGCGCAAACACGGACTAGACGTAAACCAGTTCCAATGGTAGAATGGGCATAGATTACGTTGCAACAACGAAAGGAGAATTATTAAAATGGGCATGATAGAAACAAAGACAGCTAATGCCATTCGTGTATTATCTGCTGATGCTATCCAGAAGGCAAAATCCGGACATCCGGGACTTCCTTTAGGATGTGCTTCTGCGGCATATGAATTATGGGCTAATCATATGAAACATAACCCGGCAGATCCACAGTGGGTGGACAGAGACCGCTTTATTCTCTCCGGCGGACATGGCTCTATGCTGCTGTATTCATTATTTCATTTATTTGGCTATGGTGATTTGTCTATGGAAGATTTAAAGAACTTCCGTCAGGTTGGTTCCTTAACTCCAGGACATCCTGAGTATGGCCACACAGTAGGTGTAGAAGCTACTACAGGACCTTTAGGACAGGGAATGGGCATGGCTGTAGGTATGGCTATGGCAGAGGCTCATTTAGCTTCCGTATTCAACAAAGATGATATTAAGATCGTAGACCATTACACCTATGTACTGGGCGGAGATGGCTGTATGATGGAAGGTCTTTCCTCTGAGGCATTCTCTTTAGCAGGTACTTTAGGACTTGGAAAACTGATCGTTATCTATGATTCCAACAATATTTCTATTGAAGGAAATACAGATATTGCATTTACAGAAGATACTGCAAAGCGTTTTGAGTCCTATGGATTTGGTGTATTCCAGGTAGAAGACGGAAATGATTTTGCAGCTATTGGCGCAGCAATCGAAGCAGCTAAGGCTGATACCGAGAGACCTTCTCTGATCGTTCTTCATACCCAGATCGGATACGGCTGCCCGGCTAAGCAGGGCAAGGCATCTGCTCACGGCGAGCCTCTGGGCGAAGAAAATGTAATTGCTATGAAGGAAAACTTAGGCTGGGAGAGCATGGAGCCATTCTATGTACCTCAGGATGTTTATGACCACATGGCTGAGGTAAAAGAAAGCTTAAAGGCACCAGAAGAAGAGTGGAATGCAAGATTTGCGGCATACTGCGAGAAGTATCCGGAAATGAAGGAGCTTTGGGATCAGTATCATGACAAAGACCTGCCTAAGAAGCTTTGGGACAATGAAGAGTTCTGGTCCTATGAGGATAAGCCACAGGCAACCAGAAATCTGTCCGGTGAGCTGTTAAATAAGATCAATAAGGTAGTTCCGAACCTGTTCGGCGGTTCCGCTGACCTGGCTCCTTCCAATAAGACCAACTTAAAGGGTGAAGGCGACTTCTCCAAGGCTGATCGTTCTGGAAAGAACCTGCACTTTGGTGTAAGAGAGCAGGCAATGACCGCTATTGGAAATGGTCTGGCTCTTCACGGCGGCGTGATCCCTTATGTAGCAACCTTCTTTGTATTCAGTGATTATATGAAACCGGTTGCAAGACTTTCATCCCTGATGAAGGTGCCGTTAATCTATGTTCTGACCCATGACAGCATTGGTGTAGGCGAAGACGGACCTACCCATGAGCCCATCGAGCAGTTGGCGATGTTACGTTCACAGCCTAACTTCCATGTATTCCGTCCTGCAGACGCAAAAGAGACTGCAGCTGCATGGTACAGTGCTATTACCTCTGAGAAGACACCTACCGCGCTGGTACTCACCAGACAGAACCTTCCTCAGTTAGCAGGAACTGGCCGTGATGCGATCAAGGGCGCTTATATCGTAGCTGACTCTGCAAAGGAAACTCCAGATGCGATCATCATTGCAACTGGTTCTGAGTTAAGCCTGGCAGTAGAAGCAAAAGAACTGCTGTTGAAGGATGGAATGGATGTCCGTGTTGTATCCATGCCATGTATGGATCTGTTCGAGGAGCAGAGCCCAGAATACAAAGAGTCCGTTCTTCCAAAGGCTGTAAGAAAGAGAGTTGCAGTAGAAGCACTTTCCGACTTCGGCTGGGGCCGCTATGTAGGCCTTGATGGCGCAACTGTATGCATGGAAGGCTTCGGCGCTTCCGGTCCTGCAGCACAGCTGTTTGAGAAGTTTGGATTTACAGCAGAGCGTGTTGCTGAGACTGTAAAGAGTCTGTAAGATGTGAAAATTAAAATGCCCCGGCGGCCGCCGGGGCATTTTTGTGTCAACGATGCGCATTCGCGCGGTTAGACGTTTTATTCTTCAATTACCTGTATCTCTAAATAATCAAAATCCACGGTCTCAATAAAATTATCCTGGGTAAACCGGGCTTTGTCGTGATATTTAAAATCCTGGACCGTAGCATCCAGCCACATGGGCTTTTCCAGGTCAAACTTATAGCAGATCTCATCTAAACAATTAAAAACCATTTGCGTTCTGGAAATAGAATAATCGCCGCAGCAGGCCACCATATCCTTTACCAGATGGTTATCCTTCATGATCTTTCCCCACATCCGAAACATGTATTTTCCAGCCTTTCTTTTTGTTAAGTGTTATATGTCAGTATAACATAGAACAGATATTATTTGCATATAAAACTATATTTGGTTCAAATCAATTTTATTAAAATCAATTTGAATAAAATATAACTGTATCAATACATGGCATTTCCCAATTGCTGGAAAATGCCACTGCCATGTGATATGATTAAACCATGTCTAAAAAGCAGTACCTGAGAAAAACAAAGGAAAAGAAATGAAAAAATTCGTGAAAAAAGGACTTATAAAAGATGTAGCGTCCAGCTATCTGATGCTGGTAGTGCTGCCGGTTCTGGTGGTGTTCAGCGTGATATTTTTGATCGCCGGGCGGTATATTTACCGGGCGCGTTTAAATTCGGTGGAAGTGACCAGACAGGCGGTGTTAGATCAGTATGAAGAAGAGCGTAAAAGCGCGGCACTGGCATTGTCCCACATCCTTAATTTTAAGGACGGGGAAGCGATACGGGACGCAGCGGGAAGTGATGAACAGAAGGCAAAAGAGGCAGAGGCACAGATCGACTCTATTTACCAGCTGATGGCGGCTCCTGAATATAATATCCTGGATATCCAGATCTATAAGGATGACAGCACGGCCATTGTCCCAAGGTGGCAGATGCGCTATACGGTGTCGGAATTAAGCCAGATGGACTGGTACCAGCAGGCATTAAAAGAGCCAGGAAAGGTAAAAACATCCCTGGAACAGAGAAATTATTTCTTCCGTGTAGGCGCTGCCTATGAGGCATTCTGGATCGCCAGTATGGCGCCGGATAACATGTCCCAGGTGGAGTGCGTGGCATTGTATCAGCTGTCCAAGCTTCCCGCACTGCTTAACAGCTACAATAAAAGCGGTCAGCCGGGAAAGCTATGGCTTGTAAGTCCTGACGGCTGGGCTATGAACGGAGAACGGGAAGGCACCAGACTGCCGGACGAAGTCCTTGAGAAAGCGGATACAGAAGAGGCTGCATCCAGTGACACATTTAAGATACGGAAAAATGGAACCGATTACATGTTTCAGAAGGTGCCAAAATCAGACTGGTATCTGGTCAATGTATTTGGCTCCGGGGAGTTATTGGGAGAATTCTGGCAGTTTGCCATGGGAAGCCTTCTGGTGATCCTTACTATCTGCATGCTGTTTATCGCCTATTTCAGAAACCTTCTGACACAGACAGAAAAGACCCAGAAGGAGAAATACCAGGAAGAACTGCTGGCTCTCCAGTCCCAGATGAACCCACACTTTTTAATGAATACATTAAACACCTTAAAGGTCATGGCAGTGACGGCCCGGTTTGACGGGATGCGTGACATGGTAACGGCTCTGGAGAATATTTTAGCAGCTGTTTTAAACAGAGATGGGGGATTTTACCGGGTATCTGATGAGATATCTGTACTGAACAGCTACATATATATTATGCAGTTCCGCTATCTGGACAGTTTTGAGGTGAAAATGGATATTGATCCGGAAATTCTTAACTGCAAGGTGCCGAAACTTCTGCTGCAGCCGGTGGTGGAAAACAGCATCACTCATGGATTTGACGGGCTGGAAGATCAGACCGGCGAGATCACTGTTACGGGATCTATCAAAGAGGATAAGCTGATCTTTGAAGTGACGGACAATGGACAGGGAATGGATGAGGAAACTATTGAAGCAGTCCTTAAAGGGGAGAAAAGAAGCGGACACCGTTCTATTGGCGTAAGCAATACCCACAGGCGGCTGCGTTTAAATTTCGGCGAAGCCTACGGTGTCCACATTGAGTCTGAAAAGGGAAAATATACAAAAGTCCGCTTAAGTCTCCCGGTGATCCACCCGGAGGACGAAGTAGGAGCTACAGGAAAAACGGAGGAGAAAAACAATGTATCGGGTTCTGATCGTAGATGATGAGTCAATTATGCGTATGATGCTCAGTACCATGGTAGATTGGGAAGAGCTGGGCTTTGAACTGGCAGGCTGTATGAGCAATGGCCGGGAAGCACTGGAATATATGGAACATGAACGGGTGGACATTCTGGTAACAGATATCCAGATGCCTGTGGTAGACGGACTGGCATTGATCCAGCACGTAAATGAAAAGCCGGATCCGCCCCAGATCCTGGTACTCAGTGCTTACAATGATTTCCCCTATGTGCGCCAGGCCTTTAAGTTAGGTGTATATGATTACTGCCTGAAAAGAGAGCTGGGAACAGAAACATTTACCCGCCATTTAGAGGCCATGCGCCAGGAACTGATCAAGGCGGGAAGAAGCACGGGAACGGAGCATGAAAATGGTCAGTCAGAGAAAATGCGTATGACCGCCCTGCTTAGAGGACAGGCAGAACCGGAAAAAGGGCTTCTGCCAGGCCGGTACTGTATCATCCGGTTTTCTATTAAAGGCTACTGGGAGATCGTACAGAAATTTGGAAAGGACTTAAACAGGGACTTTTTTCCAGTACTTTTAAATCTGGCAGAGCAGATCAGCCAGATCGCTTCCCACGCATTTTTGGTACCTACAGGAGATGTAAGTCTTACCATGCTTTATCAGCTGGGAGAGGGGGATGATATTCAGGCAGTACTGCGGGTCTGCAAGCGGCTTTTACGTGCATGGAAAAGCTATGTGAATATAAGCGCTGCAGCAGGCATCAGCAGCATTGGAAATGGACCGGAAGACTTTGAAAGTTGTCTCTCAGAGGCGGAAGCCAACCTGACCATGAAATATGTTATGAAGTCCCAAAACATGTTTTCACCGGAAGATTACGGGGAATTTAACAGGAAGCAGGCACTTTCCTGCAAAGATGAATATACGGGGATCATTGAAGCTTTAAAACAGGGAGAAAATGTGAATTTTGAGGCAGAAAAGTCCAAAATACTGGCGGCTGCAGCAAGTATGGGCATTGTATCCGGGAAGAAATATGCATTATATCTGGCCTATCACATTGCCATGTCCCTGATCCACCAGATCGAGGATACAGATTATGTATATGAAAATGATTTAAAACAGCAGGTGGACAAGCTGCAGACGGAGCAGGAGCTGCGAATCTGGCTGGTAAATTACTTAAATGATATGAAGCGTTACATGCAGCTTCACTATCAGTTTGAATTCCCGGACGAGATGAAGGCTGCGGTGGACTATCTCAATGATAATTATTATAAACCGGATCTGGCACTGGGAGAGGTGGCTTCCCATGCAGGTTTCAGTGAGAAATATTTCAGTACCTTATTTACAAGGAGAATGGGAAAATCTTTTTCCAGTTATTTAAAGAAGATACGCATTCACCATGCCAAGTTATTATTACAGGGAACCCAGCAGAAGATGAAGGAGATCAGCCAGTCTGTAGGATATAACAGCGTGGAATACTTTGTTCGGGTATTTTCTGCGGAAACGGGGATGAGTCCGTCAGCCTATAGAAAAGAGCACCGCACCGGTTTTGCGGCCAGTGAACAGAAGTAGAAACAGAAATAAAAACAGTAACAAAAATAGTAACAACAGTACTGCAACCCAAACCATAGTGCAGGAAATCGTACCAAAGTTCATTGTTTTGCCTGCGTGGAATTGCTAAACTTAAGGTATCATTTCGATACAAGATCGCTTCTCTGCGATCTTCAAAATTTTCAGTTTCCACAAAGGAGGATATTATGAAAAAACGGGTGTTATGTGCCGCAGGTATTATCGCCGCTGTAGCGGCTATCAGTGCAGGTTGCTCTTCAGGTGGTTCCAGTACAAGTGAGCAGACCACACAGGCAGCAGCAGGACAGGAAAGCCAGAAAGACACAGAGGCTGCTTCTGAAGGAGCAGGTGCAGAGGTAGATCATGATGTTAAGTGTACTCTTACACTGGCAACATGGGACGTTGCAGCAGCTAAAACATTTGAAGAGCTGGATCTGGAAGGACGTTTCCAGGAACTGTATCCAAATGTGGAACTGGATATTGAGGAATTTAACGCAGAGCCGGAATATTTTAACTCCATGAAGATCCGCTCTTCCGCCAATGAGCTTCCAGACCTGATGTTTAACAAGTCCGACAGTATGAACCAGTACAAGGAGTATCTGGTAGACTTAACTGATACGGAAGCAAACAAGAACAACCAGATCGCTTCCATGTATCCGGTAGACGGACAGATCTTAGGTATCCCGGATCGTAAGGCAAATGACTATGTATTCTACTGGACCGATATGTTTGAGGAAGCTGGCGTAGAAGTTCCTGAAACATGGGGCGAATTCGTAGATGTATGCCAGAAGCTGCAGGATTACTACGGTGCAAAAGATCCTGAGTTTGGCGCAATCTGCATGGGCGCAAAGGATGAATGGCCAACTTACCCATTAATGGAATACGGCCCGGCTGCACAGAGCGGTAATGGAAATTATTGGGATATGATGACCACCCAGGATGCTCCATTTGCTGAAGGCGAAGCTATTAATACTGTATACACAAAGATCTATGATCTGTTCCAGAAGGGCGTTTTAGGAAGCGATCCACTGGGAATTACCTATGATCAGAGCCGCGCATTATTTGCAAAGAAAAAGAGCGCATTAACATTAAACAGCCCAATGTTCTTAACTGCTTACAAGTCAGACGGCTATGATACAACCGGAATGTCTACCTTCTATCTGCCATTCCGTGATGATGCTTCTGAAGATTTCAACCTGGTAACACAGGGCGATGCTTTCTTAAGCGTGACCAAGAACTCTGAGAACCCGGAAGTTGCAAAAGCATTCCTGGAATTCTACTTCAGTGATGCATGGTATCCTGATTATATCGCTTCTATCAGCAGCGACAGCACCATGACCCCATTCCCGAAGGAACTGGATCCAGTTCTTCAGACTGCATCTGAGAAGCAGCCAGAAGTAAACTTCGTTACTTACAATGCAGGCGGCAGCGACTTCATCAACATGGTATCTGAGACCAAGTTTGACTGCAAGAAGCTGGGTGCAGAGATGCTGACCGACGGATTTGACTTAAATGCAGAATTTGACCAGATGAACAAGACCTGGGCAGAGGCACGTCAGAAGTTAAATCTTCAGTAAGGAGGACAATATGAACAGGCTCAACCAGAAAAAGATCCGTTTTTTAAGCCTGTCCTTGCTCATTCCGGTAATATTACTTTGTATATTTGTAGTTTACCCGTC
>JBNMGK010000517.1:0-1183 GCA_050872205.1 Enterocloster sp. | reverse complement strand
CTTTTAGAGCAGCTTTGGGAGCAGAGCCAGGAAGAAACGGAAACTTCTGTACGAAGAGAAGTTCTGGAAAAGGCATGTGCCCTTTATCAGGGAGAGTTCTTTCCGGCTCTTTCCGGGGAAGTCTGGGTGGAAAACTTAAGAAGCCGTTTCCAGGAGGTCTATTTTAAATGTGTACAGGCCCTGTGTGAGATCTTAAAACAGCAGGAAGATTATGAAAAGCTGGTGCAGGTAGCAACAGAGGCTATGAGACTGTATCCTACCGAAGAGTGGGCAAAGCTGAAAATGGACGGTTTTGTGGGTCTGCAGAAATATACAGAAGCGGTGGAAGCCTATAAGGACGCAGTAAGAGGCATTTTTGCAGAACAGGGACTGGCGGTTTCAGAACGCATGTGGGAGCGGTTCCGGTCACTGCGCCAGTATATGCAGAATCAGTCCAGAAATTTGGAAAATCTGAAAGCGTGGCTGTGCGAAGAAGAATGGAAGCCGGGAGCGTACTGCTGCACTTATCCGGGATTTATCGATTGTTACCGTATGGAAGCCCGGGCAGCAGAAAGAGAAAAACGTCAGGGAGTGCTTATGATATGCACTATAAGGGACCGTCAGGGCGCTTCTGTGACAGAAGAAGAAAAATTGCAGGAATACATGGACAAGCTGGATCAGGTTGTATGCACTACATTAAGGAGGGGAGATATTTATACCCGTTACAGCAGGGAACAGATCCTGATCCTGGTCAATGATCTGAAGCCGGAAAAAGCGGTTTTAGTAGAAAACAGGATCGTTTCCGCTTTCAGGCGGGAATGCAGCCAGAAAGCAGAAGTACTGACAGAAAGCATTTCTTTAAAGGAATGGCAAAACCTTCCCGACCATACCTCAGAGAAAACAGAAAAAAAGAAAAGACGGTTACATCTTGGTTACAAATAGAAAAAACAGTAAAATTTTCTATTTTTCAGGTATTTGTGAAATGGTTTATGAAATGCCTGCTATTGTATGATTAAGTCAACTAAAAATCCTGTATGACAGGTGGGAGATATGTACTCTTCGAGAGGACATTGTAAGGATGAGGAGGAAAAGTGTATGGTAAAGAGAAGTGAGTTCAAAAAACGTTCCCGTTATCTTGCTATGCTGACAGCTCTGTCACTGGCATTTTCCAATATAGGTTCCTGTGTAAATATGGTATATGCAG
>JBNMGK010000042.1:0-13185 GCA_050872205.1 Enterocloster sp. | reverse complement strand
TTCCCGTTCTTTGTGTGACGGAAATCCTATGACATAAAAATCCCCTGAAATACCGGGGCAGACAACAGGGGGCCCACATGGACCCCCTGTTTGCAGGCTTAAGAGCCTGGAAATAAACTCTGATACCGAATTGCTACGTGCTTTGCACTCTCGCAATTCTAAAAACATTCGTAATCCGCTCATTTTTCTTCAAAAAATGGCTTCGTACTCATGTTTTTGGCGGGTCCCAAGTTCAAAAATCCTTCTGCAAGCAAGCTTGCGTCGGATTTCCGACCTTTTGACCCTGGTATCATACAAATGATGGCAAATAAAAAAGATCAGTAAGAAAGGCTTGTGACAAGATGACATATGGAATCGTAGGATTTGGAACAGCCGGTTATCATGCAGTGAAAGCGATCCGCAATTTTGACAAAGACGGACAGATCGATGTGTACTGCAATACCGGACTGGCTCCCTATAATCCCATGCTGACGACCTATTATGCTTCTGACCGCTTAAGCTATGAAGGAATGTTTCCATTCGGACCTTTAGAACCTATGCAGAAGGAGCTTAACTTTAATTATATTACAGATGTTGTTACAAAAGTACATGCAAAAGAACATATGGTAGACACGGAAAATGGCAGTAAGCAGTATGACAAGATACTCATTGCTTCCGGCGCCCATGCGTTTGGACCGCCTGTAAAAGGGGCTGAAAAAGAAGACGTATTTTTCATGCGTACCATTTACGATGCGGAAAGCTTAAAACAGCGGATGGAGCAGAAAAATGTAAAATCCGCAGTAGTAGTAGGAGCTTCCATGGTAGGTATCAAGATCGTGGAGCTTTTAAACAGAGCTGGGGTAAGGACCTGCCTTGCAGACCTGGCAGAATACATTTTCCCATTGGCTGCCTATCGGGATGTAGGAGAAGAGATACAGAACCGGATCGAAAAAATGGGCATTGACCTGAAGTTTAAGGCAACAGTAGACCATGTAGAGATCCGTGACGGAGAAAAAGTTGCCTGTATGACAGACGGCTCTGTAGTTCCCGCAGATATCATTGTCCTGTGTATCGGTACAAGAGCCAATACGGAGATTGTAAAAGATGAGGTAGCTATTAACAGAGGCATTATTGTCAATGACAAAATGGAAACCTCTGAGGCAGATATTTACGCTGCGGGCGACTGCTGTGAAGGAAACAACCTGCAAAGCCACCAGACCCAGATCATCGGTCTGTGGGCCAATGCAAATCACCAGGGAACGGTAGCCGGATGTTCTATGACCGGACATGAGGCTGCATTTGAGGGAAATATCCTTCATAATATCACCCATTTTATGGACATGGATTTCATTGGTTTTGGTGACAACCGTATTAAGGGTGACACGTTAGAATATGGAAATTTAAGTGACGGCCTGTTTATCCGCCTTGTATGCGAAGATGGCCACATTGCAGGTGCCAATATCCTGGATAATTACCGGATCAGCGGCATTATCAAAAACTACATGCTGCGCCTGTTTTCGGAAGAAAAGCAGAAACTGCCGGATTTCCAGCGGGGCATGTTAAAGAAAGCAGGACTGTCAGAAGCGTTTATGGATGAGGTTGAGGAGAGAATTTATGGATAATTTAGAAGCATTGATGAAGGCCAAGATCCCCTGTAAGGAGACGGGCATTGAAATTAAACATACACTCTGCTGTATCTGCAGCCCGTCCAACCACTGTGGAATCAATGCCTATGTAAAAGACGGAAAACTTTTAAAAGTAGAAGGAACCGACGATCACCCGAAAAACCATGGACTTTTATGTACCAAGGGCGCGTCAAACCGTGAATTTGTTTACCGTGAGGACCGTATTTTAACTCCTTTAAGGCGTGTGGGAGAAAGAGGCGAAGGTAAATTTGAGCCTGTTTCCTGGGATGAAGCTTATAAGGAGATCGCAGAGAAGTTATTAGGTTTCCGGGAAAAATATGGAGCTGACAGCGTGGCATTTTACGGTGGATATAACAAATGGTACCGCCCTTGGCTGCGCCGTTTCGCACATTCCTTTGGAACTATGAACTATGGTACAGAGTCCAGTACCTGCATGACTGCAAAATGGATCGCCTGGAACCTGTGTGCAAGCCGTCTGGCAAGTCCTGATATGGGAAACTGCGACCTGTTTTTAGGCTGGGCTTACAATCCTTATTATTCCAAGTATCTCAACGGCAAACCGGCAGATGATGCAAAGAAAAAGGGAACCAAATTCATTATCGTAGACCCGAAGATCACACCGGCAGTAGAAAAACTGGCAGACCTGCATCTGCGCCCAAGAGTGGGAACAGACGGGGCACTGGCATTATGCATTGCCAATGTGCTGATCCAGAAGGGCTGGATCGATAAGGAATTTATTGATAAACATGTATACGGCTTTGAGAAGTATGCGGAATATGTAAAAGGCTTTAATAAGACTAACATTGAAGAACTGACGGGAGTACCATTTGACCAGGTAATGAAGGCCTGCGAAATGATCCATGAAAGCAAGTCTATGGCGATCAATGAGACCAGTGCGCCGATCCCTCATCATATTAATGGTACAAATACCTACCGTTCTATTATTTCACTGTCTGCTCTCACAGGAAATTATGACCACAAGGGCGGCCAGAGACCCATCAAGCATACTTATACACACCAGGTATCCGGTTTCTCTACCAGAGAAGAGATCTTCGGTGATGAAACAGAGCCAAAAGAACACAAGACCTGTGTAGGTGCAGATAAGTTCCCGCTGTGGTATCACATGGAGCGGGAAATGCAGGTGTGTGACCTGGGAAGACAGATTCTGGAAGAAAAGCCATACCCGATCCATGCATTATTTGCCATGGGTTTAAACTACCGTATGGTTCCGGGAGACCTGGAGTTTGAAAAGGCCATGAAGAAGCTGGATTTCTTTGTAGATACCGACCTGTTTATGACCGACTCCGCCAAATACGCAGATATTGTGCTGCCGGTATGTTCTTCCTTAGAGCGTGGCCAGTTTATGACCTATGCAAAGGGATATGCATGGTATACCAATCAGGTGATCGACCGTGTAGGAGAAAGCCGTTCTGATACGGAGATCCTCTGTGACCTGGCAAAGATCATGGATATGGATGACAAGTTAAAAGAAGGTTATGAGGAAAATATCCGCTGGATCATCCAGGACCTGGATATTACGGTAGAACAGCTTCGCGGCAGTGAAACACCAGTCCATGTACCAGGTGCAGGACAGCCGCCTTTTGGCACCTATTTAAGCCAGGGACTGGACACTCCTACTGGAAAGTTTGAATTAAGCTCCAAATTACTGGAGGACAACCCACAGTGGGGCCTTGATCCCCTTCCTGTTTATGTATCTCCTCTTGGAAATGCAGATGAGAAGGAATATCCTTTTGTACTGTGTTCCGGCGGAAGAAAGCCAAACATGCTTCATTCCAGACTGCACAAGGTGCCCTGGCTTCGCAGCATGACACCGGATCCAACAGCAGATGTATCTTTAGAAGATGCAGAAGAAATGGGACTGACAGAGGGAGATACCATTGAACTGTATACCTCAGAAAATACCATTACAGTAAAAGTAAATCCAACCAGCAGAGTTGCTAAAGGAGAGATCTTCATGCCTCATGGATATACAGAGGCAGATGTAAACAGCCTGATCCCGGCTGATTTCCTGGATCCATATTCCGGTTTCCCGGGATACAATTCATTCCGCTGCAGTATGAGAAAAAAGGAGGCCAAACATTGAAAAAATATATGATCGACCTGAATGTAGATGTCTGCGTTTCCTGTGGGGCCTGCGCCATTGCATGTATGGACCAGAATAACATCGACGTAACAGCAGAAAAACCATTCCGCACCGTTTTTGATGTGGAATCTCAGAAAAATAAAAAGGTCTCATATGGACATTTATCTGTCAGCTGTATGCACTGTCCGGACGCGCCCTGCGTTACGGCATGCCCCTGCGGCTGCATTAAAAAGGACCCGGAGACCAATCTTACCATATACGACACTACAAACTGCATCGGCTGCCACAGCTGCGCCATGGCGTGTCCTTTTGGTATCCCGACTTTTGGAACCAATGGAAAAATGCATAAATGTGACGGCTGCTATGTCCGTGTCCACAACGGCATGCTTCCAGCCTGTGTGAAGATCTGTCCGGTAGGGGCATTAAAACTGGTAGAACGTGATGATACAGAAACTATTCCGGAGAAATCTTCCTTGCAGCACAGCGCTTATGGTGTATTAAAAGAGCAGGTATAAAAGCAGAGATAGCAGATATAAAGGATAAAACGGGATAAAAAGAGTTTGAGAGTACATAAATAATAACGGGAGGAAGTATATTATGAAATACGATTTTGACAAAGTGATCGACCGTCGGGGAACAGGTGCTATTAAATGCCAGGTTGCGCCAAAGAAGTTTCACTGTGATGCAGAAGACCTTCTGCCTTTATGGATCGCAGATACAGATTTTGAAGTAGCTCCTGAGATCGTGGAAGCGATCAATAAACGCTGCGAACATCCATTATTCGGATATACCACAGCACAGCCTGATTATGCTCCTGCTGTAGCAGATTTCTATAACCGCAGATATAACCTGGGAGTGGATCCAAAGTGGATCTTACCTTCTACCTGCGTTATGACAGCTATGTATTTTGCAGTTTTAGCAGTAACAGAGCCGGAAGATAAGATCATGGTCATGACACCTATTTACGATCCTTTCTACGGCGTAGTTGCCAATACAGGACGGGTTCAGGTAGAGTGCCCGTTAGTACGTAATGATGATACTTATACCATTGATTTTGACCTGATGGAACAGCAGATGAAAGATGGGGTAAAGGTGTTATTATTCTGCAATCCTCACAACCCAACCGGCCGTGTATGGACCAGGGAGGAAATGGATAAGATCGCAGGATTATGTGAGAAATATGGCGTAGCTGTCCATTCTGACGAGGTTCATGGAGATATGGCTATGTCCGGACATCCATATATTTCCATGCTGGAATACAAGAACCTTCATGAAAATATGGTAGTGTACACCTCTCCTGCAAAGACCTTTAACCTGGCTGGTATGGACATTTCCAACCTGATCATTCCAAATCCTGAGTTAAAGAATAAGGTAAACCAGAAGCTGCGTTCCGGTTTTGTAAAGAATCCACCATTACTTTCACTTACAGCAACCCAGGCAGCTTATACATATGGAGATGAATGGCTGGATCAGGCAAAGGCTTATATTGAAGCAAACTCCGAATATGTGCTGAAATTTATCAGCGAAAATATGCCAAAGATCCGCCCTGCAAAGCATGAGGGAACTTATCTTATGTGGTTAGACTGCAGCTGCTTTAACAAGGGCGATGCTTTAAGCCAGGATATTGTTGACCACTGCCATGTAGCTCTTGGCGCAGGCGGCGGATATGGTGCAGGATATGAGCAGTTCCAGAGACTGAATATCGGTACAGCAAGAGCAAATCTGGAAGAAGCATTAAATCGTATTCTGAAATATTATAATGAAGTAGTAAAATAATGTTGCTGTCTGGAACTGGGATGATAAAAGCAGGGGCATTTTTATTGCAATGAATACTTGATTTGGGATTGAGCATATGTTATAATGAGTGTAGCCGAGAAAAGATATGGGTGTGTCATTTGACCGCCAAAAAGAATACCCAGCAGTTGCAGCTGCTGGGTATTCATCTCTCTTTGTACGGTTGAGAATCCGTTTTAGGCTAATTGTCGCGATCATGTCTGTCTAGCCATTTGCATATGTAGTAGCCAACTACTTCTGCTGCGACTGACACTAGAAAAGATATGAATATAGCCATTCTCCCGCCTCCCTTCTGTTGCCAGAATGGGTGCGACAACAGATTGATTATAACATGAGGTAGGGGGATTTTACAATGGGAATTCTGCATATTTTATCTGGACACACCCACTTTCTTTGGCTATAATAAAAGTAACTTCATAAAGCAGATTTCATATGTATATCCCGGAGATAGGTCCGGAGTTTCTACCAACTGCCGTAAATAGTTGACTACATAGTACATGTAGCTGTAAACGAGTGGCTACGTGTTGCTGTGTGCGGGTTTGGTGACAGATGAAAATGAATTTTAAGGGAGTCCCGCGCAGGCGGGGCTCTTTTTTCAGTGCCATGCATCTGGAATAATCTGCCAGTAGCAGATTCAGTAAGTGGAAAGGAGGATAAATACGTACACCAAACGCAGACGGGCTGTTTTGTGGGTTTATGATCTGATGTTTACGAATTCTGATTGAGATCACAAGGAGGAAAACATATGGAGAATAACACATTTGCTTTAAAAGGGAATATCGTATACGCAAAAGACAGCAGTGAATTATGCATCAATGAACAAAGTTATCTTGTCTGTGAAAATGGAAAAGTCCGGGGAATTTATACGCAGCTCCCGGAAGATATGAAAAATATCCCGATAGAAGACATAGGCAATAAGCTGATCATTCCGGGACTTACAGATCTTCATGTTCATGCCCCTCAGTATTCCTTCCGGGGACTGGGAATGGATATGGAGCTTCTTGAATGGCTGGAGACTAATACATTTCCAGAGGAAGCGAAATACAAGGATCTGGAATATGCGAAAAAAGCATATAGCATTTTTGCGGAACAGATGAGAAAAAGCGCTACTACAAGGGCATGTATTTTCGCCACAGTCCATAAAGAAGCTACCATTTTACTTATGGATCTGATGGAAGAAAGCGGTCTTTCCACTATGATCGGAAAGGTAAATATGGACCGCAACAGTCCGGATTATCTGCGGGAAACCTCAGTAGAAGAATCGGAAATGGCTACCAGGCAGTGGCTGAAAATGGCAGCTGACAAAAATTACGACCATACAAGACCGATCCTTACGCCAAGGTTTACACCAAGCTGCACCGATGAACTGATGGAACGATTAAAAGGGGTTCAGAAGGATTTTGATTTGCCGATGCAGTCCCACCTGTCTGAAAATCCGGGAGAGATCGCCTGGGTGAAGGAATTATGCCCCTGGTCCAAATTTTATGGGGATGCCTATGATCATTTTGGACTGTTTGGCGGAGAGTGTCCTACGATCATGGCTCACTGCGTATACTCCGGTGAGGAAGAAATCACCCGTATGAAAGAAAAAGGCGTATTTATCGCCCACTGTCCGGACTCTAATACTAATCTTTCCTCTGGTGTAGCACCAGTGCGCCGTTATCTGGAAGAAGGCCTGAACATAGGATTGGGAAGTGATGTGGCAGGCGGAACAAGTGAAAACCTGTTTGCAGCCATGGCACAGTCTATCCAGGTATCCAAACTTCGCTGGAGACTGTTAGACGACTCCTTAAAGCCCCTGACTATTGAGGAAGCCTTTTATATGGCAACCAAGGGCGGCGGAGCTTTCTTTGGAAAAGTGGGAAGCTTTGAGCCAGGCTACGAATTTGACGCAGTAGTCTGCGATGACAGCCGCTTAGAACATCCCCAGCCGCTGACTGTAAAGCAGAGGCTGGAACGGATCATTTATCTGGGGGATGAGAGAGAAGTTGTTGGGAAATATGTAGAAGGCAGAAAGCTGTTTTAAGGATGAGAAACATACCATTTCTACATAATTATGAGCGTGTTTAGGAAAATGAGCAAAACGTGTATGAGGACGTACACGGATCAGCTGTTTTTCCTTTTAAATCCATTATAAAGTACATTTGCAAAAAAAGGACAGTTTTCGGAAGTTTCTATGTTTGGTACAAAGGTAGTCATATAGGTTTTTAAATTATTTATTGGGGATGCTTAGTAAATGACATTGACGGGAATATTTCTGTAGTATATACTATGTATATACGCTTTAAACGGAGGTATTTGTATGCAAGCACAGGTAAAACCATGGGGAAACAGCCAGGGAATCCGTATTTCGAAAGATATTTTAAAAGAAGCCAATATTTTTGTAAATGATGTTTTGAATGTTAATGTAAGCAATGGACAAATTTTATTAACAAAGCCATTTCGCCATAAAACTCTTGAAGAGCGTGCGGCAGACTTTGGTGGAAAGCTGGATTTAGATGGTGAATTTGATTGGGGTCAGCCAGCTGGAAGAGAGGTTTGGTAATGCTCAAGGACATTCATCAAGGCGATATTTTAAAAATCGAAAGGGTAAAATTTCCGGTACTTGTGGTAAGTAAAGATTTCTTCAATCAGTTCGGAGAAATTATTGGCTGCCCAATTTATGAAACAGGAGAAGAAGGTGCTTTGCGTATCTATGTTGAAGCAGATAGAGTGAAAGGATATGTACATTGTGAAAAACTTGCACTGCTGGATCTTAGTGTCAGGGGATTTTCAAAACTATGTAGTATTCCAGTGAGGGATATCATCAATATTACGGATGCAGTTCAAGGCATTTTCGATTATATTTAAGACACTGGCAGAGGTTTTTAAAATTGCAAAAAGCAATTCAAAATAAAGATAAACACAGGGAAACTGCTGCACAGAGAAACTTTGAAAAATTATCATATATTTTTCAGAAAAGACCAGAAATGTAATACCAGTCTGTGCCATGCATGGGCATCTGCACCAGTGCCGGTACTTATGGAATATTTCAGAGAATAAAAGCAGACAGCAGTCGGATACAGGAAAAAGCAACCTGTTCCGGCTGCTTTTCTTGTAAACAAAGTTGCTTCATGTTATTATGTATACAGCGATTTATATGATACCAGGGTCAAAATGCTTTTTGATCCCAACATCTTTATGTTTGGAAGGACGAAAACACGATGAAATACGATTTTACAACAATTTTAGACCGAAAAGGAAAAGACTCTATTGCAGTGGAGCCATTTGAGGCTGACTGGATCAAGTGGCCAGGAAAGGTGAAGGAAGGTTTTGATATTATCCCAATGTGGGTGGCAGATATGAACTTTCCGGCTGTACATACCATTCCGGAAGCCATTATTGAGAGAACAAAGCATACCACTTATGGATATTTTTCTCCAAGGGAAGAATATTTTGACGCCATTATCAGGTGGCATAAGATCAGAAATGGTGTAGAAGGACTGGAGCCAAAGCATATTGGGTATGAAAATGGTGTTTTAGGCGGTGTAGTCAGTGCATTAAATGTTCTGTGCTCTAAAGGTGACAGTGTGCTGTTACATTCTCCAACCTATATCGGCTTTACCAACAGCCTGACCAATAACGGCTATCACATTGTCCACAGCCCATTGATAAAAGACGAGAATAATGTATACCGCATGGATTTTGAGGATATGGAGAAGAAGATCGTGGAGAATCATATCCATGCAGCTATCTTCTGCAGCCCTCATAACCCAACCGGCCGTGCATGGGAGCGCTGGGAGATCGAGAAGGCAATGGAGATCTACAAAAAGCATGATGTATATGTGATCTCTGATGAGATCTGGTCAGACCTGCTTTTAAATGGTCATAAGCACATTCCAACCAGTCTGTATCGGAAGATGCAAAGCAGAGGACTGTAGCTCTCTATGCTCCGTCCAAGACCTTTAATCTGGCTGGACTGATCGGCAGTTATCATATCATTTACAATGACTGGTTAAGGGAGCGCATTTTAAAAGAGTCTTCTTTAAGCCATTATAACGACATGAACCTGCTATCAATGTATGCATTAATTGGTGCCTATAAGCCAGAAGGTTATGAGTGGGTAGATGAATTAAAAGAGGTTTTAAGTGGAAATGTAAACTATGCCTGCGACTATATTGCAAAGCATTTTGAAGGCGTTAATGTTTCCAAACCGGAAGGTACTTACATGCTCTTCTTAGACTGCACAGAATGGTGCAAGAAGCATGGAAAGACCATTACAGAGCTTCAGGCAGCAGGCATTGAGGTAGGCGTGATCTGGCAGGACGGCGTAGCCTTCCACGGCCCGTGTCATATCCGTATGAACCTGGCGCTGCCGCTGTCCAGAGTAAAAGAAGCCTTTGACCGTCTGGACAAGTATGTTTTTAATCCGCAGGAGGCATGAGGAACATGATATTTGATACACATGCCCATTATGACGATGAAGCCTTTGACGAGGACAGAGAGCAGCTTTTGGCAACCTTTAAGGAAAATGGAATTGGCGCTGTTACAAATGTAGCTGCCAGTCTTTCCAGCTGCAAGACTACACTGGAGCTTGCCAGAAAACATGATTTCATGTATGCTGCATTAGGCGTACATCCAAGTGAAAGCGCAGAACTGTCCGATGAAGGCTTAAAAGATATCGAGAACTGGTGTACAGAGAGACAGGACGGCAAAGTCCGTGCTATTGGTGAGATCGGCCTTGATTATTACTGGGAAGAGCCGGATAAAGAGATCCAGAAAAAATGGTTTGTGGCCCAGTTAGATCTGGCCCGCAGGTTAAAGCTTCCGGTGATCATCCACAGCCGTGATGCTGCAAAAGACACCTTAGACATTATGAAGGCAGAACACTCAGAGGATATTGGCGGTGTGATACATTGTTTTTCCTATACAAAGGAAATGGCAAGAGAATATCTGGATATGGGATTTTTCCTTGGCATTGGCGGTGTGCTCACTTTTAAAAATGCCAGAAAACTGGTAGAAACCGTAGAATATGCCCCCTTAGACCGCCTGGTACTGGAAACTGACTGCCCTTATCTGGCGCCTGTTCCAAACCGTGGAAAGAGAAACTCCTCCCTGAACCTGACCTATGTGGCAGACCAGCTGGCTGCTCTCAAAGGTGTGGACCGGGAAACGGTGGAGAAAGTGACCTGGGACAATGCCAGAAGGCTTTATCGTTTGCAGGCGTAGATCTGCCATTGACGGGTGAAAATGAAACGATATAAAAATAATAGAAACAGAAAGAAGACAAAAGCAGGTAAAATCATAGATGAATCAGAAATTATCAGATCCGAAAAAAACAATAGAAGTCATCCAGAAGTATCAGTTTGCATTCCAGAAGCGTTTCGGCCAGAACTTCCTCATTGATGCCCATGTTCTGGAAAAAATTGTAAGCGCAGCAGGCATTACAAAGGATGACTGCGTTCTGGAGATCGGTCCGGGAATCGGTACTATGACCCAGTATCTGGCAGAAAGTGCCGGACAGGTGATCGCAGTGGAGATCGACACCAATCTGCTGCCTATCCTTGCAGATACATTAAAGGACTATTCCAATGTAAAAGTCATCAACCAGGATATCCTGAAGGTAGATATCAATGAATTGGTAAAGGAATACAATAATGGCAGACCTATTAAAGTAGTTGCAAATCTGCCCTATTACATTACCACCCCTATTATCATGGGACTGTTTGAGAGCAATGTGCCCATTGACAATATCACTGTCATGGTCCAGAAAGAAGTGGCAGACCGTATGCAGGTGGGACCGGGATCCAAAGACTATGGCGCCCTGTCTCTGGCAGTGCAGTATTACGCAAGCCCATATATTGTGGCAAATGTACCGCCAAATTGCTTTATCCCAAGGCCAAATGTAGGTTCAGCGGTGATCCGTCTGACCCGCTATCAGGAGCCGCCGGTACAGGTAAAAGACCCGAAGCTGATGTTTAAGCTGATCCGTGCGTCCTTTAACCAGAGAAGAAAGACGCTGCAGAACGGCTTAAATAACTCACCGGAGATCTCATTCTCCAAAGAAGAGATCACAAAGGCCATTGAAAGCCTGGGTGTATCACCGTCTGTCCGCGGAGAAGCATTAAGTCTGGAGCAGTTTGCACAGTTAGCGAACTTCTTCGCACAGTAGCAAATATATCCGTTTACAAAAAGAAAGGCGAAAGTGCCTATGTCCGATAAAATACGGTGGAAGAAACTGGCTGCGGCTGCAATAACAGGAGCTGCAGCCGGTGTTTTGCTCCACCAGATAGAAAAAGAGAAAAAAAGAAAAAATGAGGAGAGACTGGCGATCGTAGACGCAGCAGCAGTGCGAAGCCGCAATTACGGAGATCAGAAGGCTTATATCATTGGAAATGGCCTAAGCTCTCTTGCAGCGGCATTCTGGCTGATCCGGGACTGCCATTTTCCGGGAAATGGGATCACTGTTTTAGGGGAAATGGAAAGGTCAGACAGGAATGAAAAGTCTCTTGTAGTAAGTCAGAAAGGCTGTGAGGATTTTCTGGAGCTGTCTGAAAAAATA
Organism: Enterocloster sp.; assembly: GCA_050872205.1. GTDB lineage: Bacteria > Bacillota > Clostridia > Lachnospirales > Lachnospiraceae > Enterocloster. Next base: position 1,121 of record JBNMGK010000042.1, on the reverse strand, counting down.
CCAGATTACGGAAAAGAAATATTTGCATTTCCCAAAACAGAAGGCCGAGAATGTTTGGACTGTGCAGACCTCCCCGGGCTCTGGCGGCTGTTATGCACAGAAGAGGAAAGGCTGGATGTTTTAAGCGTAGAAGACTGGTTTAATGAGACTCCACATATATTTGAGACAAATCTGTGGCAGCTGTGCCAGTGCGTGTTCGGCCTTGAAAAAGAGAGCAGTCTGGCAGAGTTTCGAAGAAGCTTATTTGAGATAAAAGGGCCGTTCCTGTTCCTTTCATCCGAAGAAAAAGAAGAGTTTATCCATTCTTTGAAACAATATCTGCGCCGCAGAGGCGTTTTACTGCTGGAAAACAGCCAGGTAACAGATCTGGAGCTTGAAAATGGAAACAGCAATGGAAGCACAACTGGTCTGGCAGTGAAAAAGCTGTATGTAAAACGCAGGCTGCAGGACGAGGAAACCGACCGGGAATCCTTTGTGTTTGAAAAGATAGAACTGGGATCCGGGGATGTCTGCATTATGGAAAATGGCAGCGGTTCTGGAAAATTATGGGAAAAAACAGCGGACCTGCATATTGCCATGGGAGAGCCGGAGGCATTTGCAGGTGAAAAAGGCGAACTTCTGCCACTTCAGCCTCATCATTTTACAGACCGTCCTAAAACATTTCCAACCGGAAGCAGAAATCTTGGCTTTGTGGGAGTATTTTCACGGCTGGAAAAGGGCGTCTGCCTTACAGGAAACTATGCTGTGGCAAGCGCCAGAAGCGCAGTGGATGAGCTGATGCGTGCAGGAAAACGAGCGGCCGGAACAGAAGAAAAGAAGCCGTCCAGGATCAGAAAATGGATCACCATTTGCAAGGTAGTTAATTCATTGTACCGTGCAGGTCTGTAAGTATTTGTTTAGAAGGAGGGCAGCAAAATGCTGTTTATCGGAGGTATCAGTCAGGGCCGGAAGCTGCTTAACTACGCAAGAAGTATTCTTTGCGGAAGCTGTGGCAGCACCAGCCAGTGTCAGGTCTTTATGACCTATATGTATTTCAGTTTTTTCTTTATCCCGCTGTTTAAGTGGAATAAGCGTTTTTATGTGCAGATGTCCTGCTGCAGTGCCATTTACGAGCTGGAGCC
>JBNMGK010000433.1:0-2161 GCA_050872205.1 Enterocloster sp. | reverse complement strand
TTCCACATTACCCCCATAAATTAAAGATACCGGTCGTAAGTGTAATAACGCCTATCTGTTGGGGTGCGGTTTGCTTTTAGAATTTCATTTCTGCCCCAACGTTGGGACAGAGACACCTAATAATCCCGCAAAATCTTTTGGTTTGTAGTTAATGATATTAGAAGTATTCATAAGCAATGCCCTTCATGGGTATATTCAAACACATTTAACCACTAATATCAATATTTTTAATAACTTATTAATCCTCCTTTTTAAGGTTTATAAACATATGACGCCGGGGCTAGAATATAGCCTTCCGACGTCATAATACTGTACTATGATCATGTTGTCAAGCAACCTTGCTTTCTACGTATCTGTATGCAGGAAAGATGAGAAAGATTGCCATTAAAACTGAGTTCTTAATTTTGGATCTAACAGATCTCTTAAACCATCGCCAATGAAATTGGCACCAACTGCCATGGTAAAAATGGCAAGTCCCGGAAAACCGGCAACCCAGAACTTATTGAAATAATCCACACCGTCAGAGACCATCATGCCCCATTCTGGTGTTGGCGGAGCGGAACCAAGCCCTAAGAAGCTTAAGGTAGAGAACATCAGGATCTTGTTTCCGATGTCTGTAGTGGCCATGATCAGGACGGAGCTGACGCTGTTTGGAATGATCTCTCTCATCAGGATACGTATCCGGGAAGCGCCAAGAGCTTCTGCTGCATTAACATATTCATTTTCCTTTACACTTAAAACAACGCTTCGCATGAGACGGGCGTAGGTGGGCCAGGAAACGATGACCAGGGCAAACATGGTGTTAAAAAGGTCGGATCCCATAACTGCGTTGATGATCATTGCCAGGATCAGGGATGGGAAGGACAGGATCATTTCGGAAAAACGCATCATCACATTATCCAGCCAGCCGCCTGCGTAACCAGCCAGTGCACCGTAAAAGGTTCCGATAAAGCCGGCAATGATAACGGACAGACAACCTGCAAGAAGGGAGTAACGTCCACCGTAGATCACACGGCTGAAAATGTCACGTCCGAAGTTGTCTGTGCCGAACCAGTGAATAGCAGAGGGCGCTTTTAAACGCATGGACAGGTCCTGGGCGATTGGGTCATAAGGAGCAATAACAGGCGCTAAAACAGCTGCCAGGATCCATCCAAGACAGATCAAAATACCCAGTGTAAACAGGTAATTGGATTTTAATAATTTTTTCAGGGAATGGATCATTATTAACTGCACCTCACTCTTGGATCGATGATGCCGTAGAGGATATCGACCACTGTATTGATGATCATATAATTTAATGCGATCAGCAGTGCCACGCCGATGATCGCCGGATAGTCAGCTGCCATAACAGATTCATAGGCAAACTGGCCTACACCTGGCCATTTGAAAATGGTTTCTACTAATACCATGCCGCCAAGAAGGTTCCCGAGTCCCAGACCGATAACGGTCATAACCGGGATCAGGGCATTTCCAAGGGCATGTTTTAAGATCAGGCTGATACTGTTTAAGCCTTTTGCCTTTGCTGTGCGGACATAATCTGTAGATAACGCATCTAACAGGTTAGAACGGGTGGTTCTGGTGATCAGGCCCATGGTAAAGGCCGCCAAAACGATGCTTGGAAGGATCAGGTGGCGGACAGCATCCATGGCTTTTGCCGGATTTCCTTCTAACAGACTGTCGATCACATACATTCCCGTAACGGAAGCCGGAGCAGAGAAAGAATTGCTTAAACGGCCTGGTCCCGGGAATATTTTTAACTTGTAGTAGAAGAAATACAGCATCAACAGCGCAAACCAGAAGGCCGGAATGCTGACACCGGTTACGGAAATGGCCCGGACGATCTGATCTAAGATACTGTTGCGGCGAATGGCGGAAATGATACCAAACAGGATGCCGAAAACAGAAGCGATCACGATGGAAAACAGGGCCAGTTCCAGAGTAGCGGGATAACATCTTGCCAGATCGTCCAGTACCGGACGGCTGGTACGGATAGAGGTTCCCAGGTCAAAGTGCAGAAGATCACGGATGTAATAGATATACTGCACCGTGGGCGGGCGGTCCAGACCGTGTTTTGCACGGTAGGCCGCTACGATCTCCGGATCATTTAAGGCTCTCTGGCTTAAGTTAGCAACCACCGGGTCACCAGGTATCATCTTTGTAA
>JBNMGK010000140.1:0-6426 GCA_050872205.1 Enterocloster sp. | reverse complement strand
CTGCCCGTTTGATCAGCATTTTTGCTGCCCGTTTTCCCAGCTGGCGGTAATTCATTTCATATTTAATAAAGTCATTTTCCGGTATAGTAAACAGAGGCGATACCGTATAAATATCCGGAGATCCTTCTTCTTTTCCATAAAAAGTAGTACACATATCCTTGGCACTTTCTGCAAATCCATAATTGGATATAAAAAACGCCTGGGGCAGTGTTCCATTAAATATCTGCATGATATTCTGGTATTTTCTGAAAGAATCCGTCCAGATCTGGATCACCTGACAGGTGGAACCTTCCATTCTGGTCAGAAATCCACGGCAGAAATCCTTCTCGCTGGAATAATCCGGATTTCCTGTCAGCAGACAGATACTGCGATATCCCGCCTGCAGTGCCTTCTCTGCCATGGCCTGTCCTGCCTTTTCATAATCAAAACCAATAAAATCAGAGGAAAATCCTGTTTTCCTGTCTACAAAAAGCACCGGAATATCGTTCCCATTATTGGAGACCGGTTCCATTTCCCCAAAGATTCCATTATTTTTATAAATAGCCGCCTCGCTGGCAGTTCCTGCCACAGCGGAAATGCATGCAATTCCCTTTACCTGCTTTACTTTTGCCTCAGAAAATGCAGCCGCCTCACTTTCCGGTGAATTTTCATTGGTCAGATGGCGGGATACCAGATAACCATGTTCCTGGGCATAATCTTTAAAGCTAAAGTAAAAATCCTCATACTGTCTTGCCCGGGAATCAGGCATGATCAGAGCCAGGCAGTCACTGGTTCCCTTTCGCAGCAGGGCCGCTCTTTCATTGGGAACATAGCCCAGCTGTCTTGCAGCTTCCATTACACGGCGTATTTTATCACTGCTGACATTTCCCTTGCCATTTAATACATTGGAAACTGTTCCCTGGGCCACGCCGGCCTTCTTCGCAATATCCTTAATGGTTGCCATGTATGTTCCTCCTGACATTTATATGTTCTCACTTGTATTAACTATAACATATATTTTAAAAAACCACAATTGCGCCTCTGTAAATTGAACTTAGTTCAATCACATTCTCTGTAAAACAAATGTAAAAAATGTATAACATAGGTAAAGTTGTTAAAGTATCACGTAAATTCAAAATAAATATTGTGCAAAAAATCAAAATAATATTTGACACGTTTCAATAATGATGCTATAGTGAACTTAACAGCAAAACACTGGTCCCGAAAGGGCCTATCAATGCGAACAAAAAGGAGGAGTATCATGAAAAAGAAACTCGTACTTGCATCATCTGCCTGTTTAGTAGCATCTGCTATGGCATTAAGCGGCTGCTCCGGCAGTTCCAAGCCAGCAGAAACCAGCGCAGCAGCTGAAAGCTCTGAGGCAGCAGCCGATGCTACCACCGCAGCAGCTGAAAGCGGCTCATCTGACGCAATGCACCTGTCATTCTATTATCCAGTAAACGTAGGCGGCGATGCTGCAAAGCTGATCGAGAAGATCTGTGCAGATTTCAATGCTGAAAATCCTGATATCGTTGTAGATCCTGTTTATACCGGAAACTACGATGATACCGTTACAAAGATCCAGACTGCTATCCAGGGAGGCACACCACCAGATGTATTCGTAAGCCTTGCTACCCAGCGTTTCACCATGGCTTCCACCGGTATGGCAATGCCATTAGATGACCTGATCGCAGCAGACGGCGATGAAGGAAAAGCTTACATCGATGATTTCTTAAGCGGATTTATGGAGGACTCCTACGTAGATGGCAAGATCTACTCCATCCCATTCCAGAGAAGTACAGAGATTCTTTTCTATAATAAGGATGCATTCAAGGAAGTTGGCCTTGACCCGGAAAAAGCACCTGCAACCTGGGATGAACTGGTTGAGGATGCACAGAAGCTGACCAATGACAACCGTTACGGTGTTGGTATCGCATTAAACTCCGGTTCCGCACAGTGGACCTTCACAGGCTTCTGCTTACAGAACAGCAAGAATGGTGAAAACCTTATGGCTGAAGACGGAAAATCCGTTATGTTCGATACTCCAGAAAACGTAGAAGCACTTCAGTTCTGGCTTGACCTTCAGAACAAGTATAAAGTAATGGCCCCTGGCATCGTACAGTGGACCGATCTTCCTACTCAGTTCTTAGCAGGCGAAGTAGCTATGATCTACCATACCACAGGAAACCTGGCAAACATCAGCAAGAACGCTACCTTTGATTTTGGTACTGCATTCCTTCCAGGAAATGCACGTCAGGCAGCTCCTACCGGCGGCGGAAACTTCTACATCTCCAATGGTATCTCTGAAGACCGCGTACAGGCAGCCTGGAAGTTCATCAAGTTCGCTACTGAGCCAGAACGCGCAGCACAGTGGGCACTGGATACAGGTTATGTAGCAACCAGGCAGTCCTGCTTCGATCTGGACATTATGAAAGAATACTACGACAAACTGCCTCAGGCTAAGATCGCTTACGAGCAGATCCCGATCTCCAAGCCAGAGCTTACTACTTACAACGCAGCAGAGATCTGGAGAGTCTTAAATGACAATATCCAGTCTGCAGTAACTGGTGACGCAACTGCTGAAGAAGCATTAAGCGCAGCTCAGGAACAGGCAACAGAAGTTCTGTCTGAGTATCAGTAGAATAAAATGATACTTTTGAAATGAAGTTGGTGCTGTCGTGCTTTACGGCAGCGCCAATTTGTTTCATATTTTTTACTGTTCTCTCGAAATCTTATAAATGGGGAATCAATGATGAAAACACATACAAAAAAGCAGCGTGAACTGCGAAACACTCTCATAGGATGGCTGTTGGTAATGCCTTCCCTGATTTTTATGGCAGCCTTTACCGTATGGCCGGTCTTTCGGAGCATCTGGCTCAGTCTTACAAAATATAAACTTGGAATGAGCGCACCGGAATTTATCGGTCTGAAAAACTACATTAATCTGGCCGGATCTTCTCTTTTCTGGAAAGTAATGGGAAATACGCTGTTTTTTGCGTTGATCACCATTGTTCCCAGTATGGTTGTAGGCCTGTTTTTAGCAACCTTAGTCAACCGTAAAAGCCGCCTTATCGGTTTTATCCGTACTTCCTATTTCTATCCGGTAGTTATGCCTATGATCGCTATTGCCAGTATCTGGATGTTTATTTACATGGCAAAAAACGGCTTACTTGACCAGATGCTCATCAGCATGGGGCTTCAGCCTATGAATATCTTATCCAGCAAGAAAACCGTTCTTCCGGCTATGGCCTTTATGTACGTCTGGAAGGAAGCCGGATACCTGATGGTATTCTTCCTTTCCGGTATTCAGAGTATTTCTACCGATGTAAATGAGGCAGCCCGCATTGACGGCGCTAACTCCTGGACCATTTTCCGCAAGATCACTTTACCTCTTCTTGCACCAACCTTCCTGTTTGTATCCACCATTGCGCTGACCAACAGCTTCAAACTGGTGGACCATGTAGTCATTATGACAGAGGGCGCTCCAAACAACGCTTCCACACTGCTTCTGTACTACATTTACCAGCAGGGATTTACAAACTTCAACTACGGCGTATCTTCTGCACTGACAACGGTTATGCTGCTTCTGCTTATGGTAGTAGCACTTCCTCGTTTCTTAAGCCAGGACAAGAAGATCCAGTACAACTAAAGGAGGCCTTACACCATGCAGAAAAAACATTTGATCGGTGCCGGGATCACCGCATTTTCCGTTATTTTAGGCCTGCTTTGGCTGATCCCACTTATCTGGCTGATTGGAACCGCATTTTCCGTTCCTTCTTTCCATATGACACTGTTCCCAACAACAGCGTTCACACTGGATAACATTAAATATGTATGGAATGCCATTCCATTTGGCACCTATTACATCAATACACTGACACTGGTAGTGTGCACCTTTGCCGTACAGTTCTTTACTTCCACTCTGGCTGCTTATGCACTGGCTGTTCTGGATTTTAAGGGACAGGCACTGGTATTTGCTGTGATCTTTATGCAGATCATTATCCCAAATGACGTTCTGATCACACCAAACTTTATGACTCTGTCTGACCTGAAGCTGATCGATACCAAGATCGGTATGATGCTTCCATTCTACGGCAGTGCCATGGCTATCTTCTTACTCCGCCAGCATTTCAAATCTATTCCAAAAGCACTGGCTGAGGCAGCAAAGATCGATGGCGCCAACACCTGGCAGACTATCTGGGGTGTATACATGCCATGTGCAAAACCGGCATATCTTTCCTTTGCCGTTATCTCTGTCAGCTACCACTGGAACAACTACCTGTGGCCTCTGATCGTGACCAACTCTCCTACCAACCGTACACTGACAGTAGGACTTGCTATTTTCGCAAAATCAAAAGAGGCTAACATGCAGTGGGCCAATGTGTGTGCTGCAGCCTTTATCATCATTGTTCCGCTTCTTCTGGCCTTCTTAATTGCTCAGAAACAGTTTATGAGCAGCTTTGTAAGCGCCGGTATTAAGGAATAGAATATCATTACCCATTAAGGAGGAAAGGCATGGAATTAAATTTTACCGGAAAAGGCAGCGCTTTTTATCCTCCCTTTAAAAATACGGGAGCGTACATGCTTTCCGGAAAAGCGCTTTATCTTATTGACTGTGGAGAGACCATGTTTGATGTACTTTATCACAAACTGGATCTGGCTTCCATTGAAGATGTTTATGTTATCCTGACTCATATGCATGCCGACCACGTAGGAAGCCTTGGAACTCTGATCTCCTATTTTTACTGTCTCTTTAACAAAGCCATTCATGTGGTTTACCCACAGGAGACCATTAAACAGCTTCTTACATTAGAAGGAATCACACCTTTAGGCTACCATTACCATGAAACACTTCCTGAAAACCCGGCTGGACTGACTGCAGTTCCCGTGGAAGTAAAGCATGCACTGGATATGAAGTGCTACGGCTATGTTTTAAGTGATGGAACAGAGACCATTTACTACAGCGGCGACTCCTCAGAGCTGCCAGAAGATATCAGAACCCGCTTCCTTGCAGGAGAGATAGGCCGAATCTACCACGACACCAGCACCCACGATTCACCAAATCCATCCCACTGCTACTAAGGCAAAATGGAGAAATGGATCCCACGGGAAGAACGTCACAGAGTATACTGTATGCACCTTGACAGTCCCTGCGAGGATATGTTGAAGGAAAAGGGCTTTAGTATTGTAGAAGTTGTGGAAGAGTAAATATGCAAAAATAGAAACGTTAAAAAGGCGGTCCGGTTTCGATAACCGGATCGCCTTTTCGCAATCCCTCTCCTCAGTTCAAAATGCAGCAAAATCCCCCTTGATTGCTAAAACATTCAGATAGTCACTTCACAATACATATTGATATACTCTTCAAATCTTGGCAACGCCAAAGTCAGTTCCCCATGTCTTGAACCATCAACTACACCTCTCTCCATAAGACGTTTCCGATACGTATTTAAAAGTTGCGGTGATACTCTCAAACTTTCCCGTATGTCACCTGTTTTATTTACTCCCTGAGAAATAATATAAACGATTCTGCGGTCCAGTTCTGATAACTCACTCCATATTTTTTCATAAGCATAAATCGTCAGTTCTTCATCAAATTTTGGTAAAATATCGTCTATAGTCCCATTATTTTCCCATTTAAGATATCCAAGTATCTGAAATGCAAATGGATATCCTTTTGTGAGCCGCGCCATGGAAGCTGCCTCTTTAGGCGGCAGTCCAAATACAGTTCTGTAACTGGTAGTCATAGCCGGAATGCTTAATGGTTCCAGAAATATTTTGGGAGCGCGGTATAAAAATGTCAGGCTTTTTTCATTTTGAAGATTACTGATATTATCATATAATCCAGCCATTACAAGATAGACCGGATAATTTTTTGTAATGTAGATCTGAAAATTACTTACGAAAAGTTTTACATATTGATTATTAATGATCTCATCAATGATAAAAAGTACTTTTTTTCCCTGTTCTTTTACCTTTTCCAAAATATCACGCAGCATTGTCTCTTTATCTAATGTATCCCGTTCTTTATTGAAAGCAATTTCCGCAATCCCAATATTAATATTAATTCCCAAATCTATCCCGCGGATCTTCAGAATTCGGTTTAATTCCGATACCGCCCCTGAAATCAGATCCATATCTGCACTTAAGCGCAATACGATCCAGTCTTCCTTTGCATTATAGTGATCTCCTATCACTGCAAGAGAAACTGTCTTCCCAGAACCTCGAACCCCGGCGATCATATAAACCATATTAGACGGATTTTCCATGTCAAAGGTATTTATGATCTTTCCAATCTGGTCTGTACGGGAAATAAATTCTACCGGCTTCTGCCCAAAAGTCAATGTAAATGGATTTTCTCCTTTCATACGTATTCCTCCATATCTATGTTTATTTATATTTATTTATATTTATTTGTATTTTCCATGTTTATTTATATTTATTTTTATT
>JBNMGK010000174.1:0-5725 GCA_050872205.1 Enterocloster sp. | reverse complement strand
TGAATTAATGCCGGAAGCAGTGCTGGAGGGCGCTGACCGGCTCCTGTTTGGGTATTTCAAAGTACCTCTCGCAAATGCGGATGATACGGGAAGTCCGCTGGGTGTATCCGTATACTCCAGAGCGGTAGAGCTGATCAAAGAGGGGGACAGGCGCTATTCCAATATCTGCTGGGAGTATGAGGGTACGCAGCTGGCGGTACATGTGGCAACTTCACTGCTTAAATATAACCGTGACCTGGATAAGTTTGAGTACCCGGGCGGTCAGGACAGGTTATACCGTAACGTGGAATATAACTCCGGGGCAACAGACAAGCCTTTCATGGACACATTTTCTCCAGAGATCCGAGACACGGCATTATTCAATGGATTTAATAACCAGTTGAAATTGATAGAGTTTGCTTGCTGTCTGGCTTATGGAACACTTTCAGATCCTCAGAATGTAGATAAGACAGCAACGGAGATTAAGACCAGCAAGCAGCGTTCCTACACCTTTGTGTCAGATACGCAGCTTGCTTTACAAACTGCCCTGGAAGATCTGGTATACGCCATGAACTTCTGGGCTTCTTTGTACGGTCTGGTACCACCGGGCAATGACTATCAGGTTTCTTTTGACTGGGATGACAGCATTGTAGTGGATGCAGAGGCAGACCGTCAGACGGATCGTGCGGATGTTGCCATGGGCGTAATGAGCTTGGCAGAATACAGAAGTAAGTGGTATGGGGAAACACTGGAAGAGGCCCAAAAGAACCTTCCTGAACCAGCAAGCGTAGAGGAGTGATCTGATTGACGCCGGAAGAACTTGAAAAGCTGCCGAAGCCATTGGAACGTACCATGACAGCATTGGAAATGGATATCATGTTAGAGGTTGTAAACCGGATCCAGGAATGCTCCCAGATCACACCGGTGACAGACTGGCTGCTCAACCGTATGACAGCTATAGGCATGAGTAAGAAGCGGATCAAAGAGATCCTGCGGGAAGGTGTAAAAACTGCCGGGATCGATATTGATGAGATCTATGAAGCGGCAGCAAGATCTGATTATGTGAGAAATAACGAGATCTACAAAGCTGCAGGCATGGATGCGATCCCGTATGAGGATAATGACTGGCTGAAACAGGTAGTACAGACAGTAAAGGACCAGACTGCAGATAGCATCCGTCCCATGGAGAATATTACGAAAACAACCGGTTTCAATGTTCCAATGGAGAATGGGAAAAAAGTGTTTACTCCTATGTCTGAGTATCTGGAACGCAGCTTGGATGAAGCCATGATGAAGATCACTACCGGGGCTAAGACATACAGCCAGGCGATCGGGGATGTGATCGATGAGATGACATCCAGCGGTGTCCGGGTGGTTGATTACGCATCAGGAAAATCAGATCGTATTGAGGTGGCGGCCAGGAGGGCTGTTATGACCGGCATTGCGCAGATGACCGATAAGGTGAATGAGCATAATGCAAAGGAGCTGGGAACGGACTACTGGGAAGTTGAATGGCATTTAGGAGCCCGTAACACGGGAACAGGATACATGAACCACCAAAGCTGGCAAGGCAAAGTATATAGCTCTGCTGAAATGCGTACTGTCTGTGGTTTGGGAGAAATGCTGGGATTTGCCGGGATCAACTGCTACCATATTCGCTTTCCCTTTATCCCTGGCGTATCGAAGCGCAAGTACACGGATGAGTGGCTTGCAGAGCAGAACCGGAAAGAGAATGAAAAGAAGTCCTTTCATGGTAAAGAGTATGATACATACGCGGCGCTGCAGTATCAGCGAAAATTAGAACGCACGATCAGGAAACAGAAGCAGGACATTAAGCTCCTGGAAAAGGGCGGAGCTGATAAGGACGATCTGACGGCAGCACGATGCAGGAAGCGTTTAACGGAAAAGACTTATGTGGAATTTTCAAAAGCTATGGATCTGCGGCAGCAGAGGGAGCGGTTGCAGGTTGGAAGCAATGAAGCTGCTGGCGAACAGGGAATTACAAACAAAAAGATACCGAAAAATGAACAGTATCGTATAAATCGAGATGAAATTCTTTCAAATGAATATTTAAAGAAATTTCGGGACATAAGCGATAGCGTGATAGTGAATGAGAATATTTGCAAATACGCAAGAGCGGGCTTAATTCATCGGGACGGTACAGTAAAAGAAGATTTATATATTTTATCAAGCCGGACGGGTGAAATTCTGGGTAAGAATATCAATGATACGCTTGATTATGGCGTGTCACCTAATAAATCTGTTGTGGAGGCTGTGAGGAACAATCCGGGAAATCTGATTGGACTGCATACACATCCAGATGGAACGCCACCAACAGGTAGTGATTTTGAAGTATCCGGTTTGCGAGGATATAATTTTGGCGTGGTGGCTTGTGCTGATGGAAGTATTTATACATATAAGCATTCAAAACAATATGTAAGCAAAATCTATATTGATAGTACAATTGAAAAGTACAAGAAAATGATTGATTCAACTGGTCATAAGGTTTATAATTCCGATATAGAAGCACACCTTGCGGCGTTAAAACAGGTTTCGGAGAAATATGGAATTTATTATGAAAAAAGATAAGGATTTTTATTATGATGGTCCTGTAAAAGATTCCGGCAGAAGTCTGGAAGAACTTGATCAGGACATTAAGGAAGAAAAAGCCAGAATGGAAAAGCAAAGCTGGCCTACAACATATCAAGGAGAATAGATACCACCAGTCAACAGGCCGGTGGTATTTTTGTACTCATTTTTAAGAATAATTGCGATGTCGCAAATGAAAGAAGGTGATTGTATGGGGCTTATATCATGGATCAGGCAGAGACTTTTCCGGAAGAAAGAGTGCTGCCACCACTACCGCAAGTACTGGAGCCGGGCTTCCGGTCCTTATGGCGGTTACGTAAGACGGTGTACTAAATGTAATAAGATTGAGCAGTAGGCACGCAGAGATGCGTGTTATTTTTATGCCCTGCCATATGGCATAAAACTGGGTAAATTGGCAGGCGTGCCGAAAACGCAGCTCCGTGAGGGTGGATGGTTACACACCGAAAATAACCGATGGCGGAGGGAAAGGAACACATGATTTTAAAGACGGAAGATTTACAGAAACAGGGTTTGAACCAGGAGCAGATTAATTATGTGATGGCAGCGGTTGGAAAGGAAGTCAATGCCCTTACATCTGAGCGGGACAATTATAAGTCTCAGCTTGCTACAGCCCAGCAGACGCTGAAAAGCTTTGAGGGCGTTAACGTTCAGGACCTGCAGGGAAAGGTTACCAAGCTGACTGCGGATCTGGCAGCTAAAGATGCTGAACACCAGAAACAGATTGCAGATCGTGACTTTAATGATCTTTTAAAGACTACTGCAGAAGGGTATAAGCCACGTGATCTGAAAGCTGTCATGCCATTCCTGGATGTAGAAAAGCTGAAAGCCAGCAAGAACCAGGAAGCAGATATTAAAACTGCTCTGGAGGCAGTCAAGAAGGACAACGCCTATCTGTTTCAGGACACGCAGATACCCAAAGTGGTTTCTTATACTCCTGGATCGGGCGGTAAAGGAACTGAGGACACAAAGACAAGGGCAAATGAAGCCTTAAGAAGCATTTTAGGAAGAGAATAAGGAGGTAATTCATTTATGGCAGTTAATATTACAAGCAGAGCTGATGCGGAGGCAATCATCCGTGAACAGGTAGTATCTACCATTTTCCAGGACGCACCGAAGCAGTCTGTATTTATGAGTATGGCACGCAAGTTACCAAATATGACCAGTAACCAGACCAGGATCCGTGTATTGGATTTTCTCCCAACCGCGTACTGGGTGGACGGTGACACTGGCATGAAGCAGACCAGCCGCCAGGCATGGGATAATGTATATCTGGATGCAGCTGAACTGGCAGTTATCGTGCCGATCCCAGAGGCGGTATTAGATGATTCGGAGTTTGATATCTTTGGAGAGGTTACTCCAAGAGTCAATGAAGCAATCGGCCAGAGAGTAGACTCTGCGATCATCTTCGGCGTAAACCGTCCAAGAGTATGGCAGAACGATATCATTACCCTGGCCCGCCAGGCAGGCAACAACGTAGCCCCAGGTGTTAGCCCGGATTATTATAACCTGCTTCTGGGAGAGAATGGCGTAATCTCCAAGGTGGAAGATGATGGTTACATGGCAACTGGCGCTCTGGGAGCCATGGGTATGAGGGCAAAGTTAAGAGGCATCAGGGCAACCGACGGAACACCGATTTTTAAGAGCGATATGCAGGGATCCACTAATTACGCACTGGACGGTGCTCCTATGTATTTTCCACAGAATGGTGCTTATGACAACAGCATTGCGCAGTTGATCGTAGGTGATTTTAAGCAGGCGGTATACGCGATCCGTCAGGACGTTACCGTAAAGATCCTTGATCATGGTGTTATCCAGGATCCGATCACTAAGGATATCGTATACAACCTGGCTCAGCAGGACATGGTGGCTCTGCGTATTGTATTTCGTATGGGCTGGGCTCTTCCAAATCCGGCAACCAGGATGGATGAGGACCGTGTAGGATGCCCATTTGCTTATCTGGAACCTGCAACACCGGTAACTACCCAGACTGTGACCTTTACGGTAAAGGATAATGCGGGAAGTCCGGCAGCAATCGAGGGTGCCATTGTAGATGTAAACGGATCCAGATTAAAGACCAATGCATCTGGTGAGGCGGTATTTAACCTGAGAGCAGGTACATACCCAGCGAAGATCAAGAAGACCGGATACACCCAGGTCACCGAAACTGTAACCGTGGCTGCATCTGCAGTAACTAAGGATGTAACTCTGATCAAAAATGCCTGATGAGGAGATGATGTGCTGATGACTTATGCAGATGAAGAATTTTATAAAAATAAATATCTTTTAGGGCGGAAACCGGTCATCAGCACTGGCTTTCCCTTTTATGCCAGAGAAGCAAGCTATCACATAGATCGGTACACGTTTGGAAGATTGACAACTATGACCGATCTTCCGGAAGAAGTCCAGATGTGTTGCTGCGAACTGGCAGAGGCTATTTACCAGCAGCAAAAGACAGAGAAAGATGCTTCCGGAAAGACTTCTGAAAAGATTGGAACTTATTCAGCTTCTTATGGATCTTCTCAGGAGCTGGCAACAGCAGCTGTGCAAAAACAACATCGGATTGTCGTGAAATGGCTGGAAAATACCGGGCTCTGTTATCAGGGGGTGTAGTGATGTTTACCAATGCAGACGTGACATTATATTTGTACCATAAATCAGGAAAAGAGATCAGTTATGAGAAACGGCCTATTTCTGATGTTTACTGGGAAGATGTACGACAGTCCACGTTTTTAAAGACTGGGCAGAGGGATGCTGCTTCTGTACTTCTGGTTATTCCATTGGAAAGTATCACAGAGCCGCTTACATTTACCCAGGGCAAAGATCTGGCTGTAAAAGGTATTGTTGAAGATGAAATAGATTGCAGCAGTCAGGAAGCTATGTCAAAGTCTCTGGCAGCGTTGAAAGCAAGCCATGGATATGTGACAGTTACAACCGTAGATGAACGGCTGTATGGCAGCGAAGCGGTCCAGCATTATGAGCTGTCCTGTAAGTAGGAGGCGGCTGAATGAAGCTAGAAGTAGAAATGCGGCCGGTTGATATGATCCTAAAAAGGCATGGATTGCAGGAAAATGGGCCGGTACAGAAGACGATAGATAGCGAATGTATGCGCTATATGAGCGATTACATGCCAAGGCGT
>JBNMGK010000427.1:0-2237 GCA_050872205.1 Enterocloster sp. | reverse complement strand
TATTAGACCCGCCAGAAGGTATGAAAGAGGGCCTTACAGCGGTTTCCCTGCGGATCCACGAAGGAAAATTCCACCAGGTAAAACGGATGTTTGAAGTTTTAGGCTGTAAAGTGGTATACTTAAAACGTATGACCATGGGACCGCTTGTGCTGGATCCCTCTTTAAAGCCGGGAGAGTACCGGGCTTTAAGGGAAGAAGAGCTGAAAGCGCTGGAACGGAAGATAAATGAAAAAGACAGAACCCATGTTCTTGACGGCGTTTCTGCTGTTTTATTTGATCTTGACGGCACTTTGGTGGACTCCATGTGGATGTGGGAAGCCATTGATATTGAATATTTAGGACGATTTGGTTATGACTGCCCGCCGGATCTGCAAAAGGCCATTGAAGGAATGAGTTTTTCTGAGACTGCGGTGTACTTTAAAGAGCGTTTTAACCTGCCGGATTCCATTGAGGAGATCAAACAGGCCTGGGTGGAAATGTCATTGGAAAAATATCAGACAGAAGTGCCTGTAAAGCCAGGTGTAAGGGAGTTCTTAGAAGAAATTTCCATAAGAGGCATTAAGGCAGGCATTGCCACCAGCAATGGAAGAGAAATGGTAGATGCTGTATTAAAGTCTTTAGGACTGGAACAATATTTCCAGGTAGTAGCTACTGCCTGTGAGGTGGCAGCAGGAAAGCCTGCTCCGGACATTTACCTGGAGGTGGCAAAACGTTTAGGTGCAAAGCCTGAAAAATGTCTGGTGTTTGAAGATGTGCCTGCAGGCATTATGGCAGGAAAAAATGCGGGAATGAAGGTCATTGCAGTGGAGGATGACTTTTCAGAGACAATGAAAGAGGAAAAGGAGCAGCTGGCTGACCGGCTGATCCATGATTTTTACGAGGTTTTATAAATGATACATGATTATTTGCCTATCAATAAAGAAGATATGAAAAAAAGAGGCTGGGAACAGTGCGATTTCGTCTATGTTTCCGGAGATGCCTATGTAGATCATCCTTCTTTTGGAACAGCTATTATTTCAAGACTGTTGGAAGCACATGGCTACAAGGTTGGCATCATTGCCCAGCCGGACTGGAAGGATAATAAGAGTATCCAGATCTTAGGACGGCCAAGACTGGGCTTTTTAGTGTCTGCGGGAAATATGGATTCCATGGTGAACCATTATTCCGTATCCAAAAAGCGCAGAAAAGAGGACTCCTATACTCCAGGGGGAGTTATGGGAAAGAGACCGGACTATGCAGTGGTGGTTTACTGTAACCTGATCCGCTCTGCTTATAAGGATGTGCCGATTATTGCAGGGGGAATCGAGGCAAGCCTGCGCCGTCTGGCCCATTATGATTACTGGTCCAATAAGATGAAGCGGTCGATCTTGTTGGATGCTCAGGCGGATATTATTTCCTATGGAATGGGAGAACATTCCATTGTGGAGCTGGCAGATGCCTTAGACAGCGGGCTGGATATTAAGGATATTACCTTTATTGACGGCACCGTTTATAAGACAAAGAGTCTGGAGTCTGTTTATGATTATAAGCTGCTGCCGGACTATACAGAGCTTTTGGAAGATAAGAAAAAGTATGCGGAAAGCTTTTTTGTACAGTACAGCAATACAGATCCATTTTCTGGAAAGCGCCTGGTAGAGCCATATGAAGGTAAGGTTTACGTGGTACAGAATCCGCCTGCAAAGCCATTGACACAGGATGAAATGGATGATGTGTATGATCTGCCTTATATGAGAAGCTATCATCCTTCCTATGAGGCGGCTGGTGGCGTTCCGGCCATCCGGGAGATCAAATTCAGCCTGATCAGTAACCGAGGTTGTTTTGGTGGCTGCAGCTTCTGTGCACTGACCTTCCACCAGGGAAGAATTATCCAGGCCCGAAGCCATGAGTCTCTGGTAGAAGAGGCGAAGCTTCTTACCGAAGAGCCTGACTTTAAGGGATATATCCATGATGTTGGCGGTCCTACTGCTAATTTCCGTTTTCCGGCCTGTGAAAAGCAGATGACCAAAGGTGCATGCCCTAATAAGCAGTGTCTGTTCCCGGAGCCATGTAAGAACCTGCGGGCAGACCACAGCGATTATATTTCATTACTTAGAAAGCTGCGGGCGATCCCTAAGGTAAAGAAGGTATTTATCCGCTCCGGTATCCGTTTCGACTATCTGTTAAAGGATCCGGGAAAGAAATTTTTACGGGAGCTTTGTGAGTATCATGTCAGCGGTCAGTTAAAAGTTGCGCCGGAG
>JBNMGK010000269.1:0-4072 GCA_050872205.1 Enterocloster sp. | reverse complement strand
GGTACCTCTTCCAAAACCGTTTCCAATGAAAAGGATATGTTAAAGGTTGGTTACGGAGCAATGGTACTGGAAAGCTTATTAGCTGTTCTGGCTCTCTGCGTAGCAGGCGCTGCTGCAGCTGCTGACGGAACTGCAGCAACAGGAACCCCATTCCAGATCTTCTCTGCAGGTGTTGCGGGTTTCCTGGAAATGTTCGGTATCCCGGTTTACGTAGCACAGTGCTTTATGACCATGTGTGTATCTGCTCTGGCACTTACAAGCCTTGACTCTGTAGCACGTATCGGACGTATGTCCTTCCAGGAACTGTTCAGTGTAGATGATATGGAACATGCAGAAGGCTGGAGAAAGTTATTCTGCAACAAGTATTTCTCAACTGTTATCACTCTGGCATGCGGCTTTATCTTAACAAAGATCGGATATTCCAACATCTGGCCTCTGTTTGGAAGCGCAAACCAGCTGTTAAGCGCACTGGTACTGATCACACTCTGCGTATTCTTAAAGGTAACCGGAAGAGAGAACAAGACACTGTTCCCACCACTGATCATCATGCTCTGCGTAACCTTTACTGCACTGGTTGAAAGAACCATTGCCCTGGTTAATGCATTTGGCGCAGGAACTGCTGTATTTATGGTAGAAGGACTGCAGCTGATCATTGCGATCCTGTTAATGGTTCTTGGTGTGATCATTGTATACACATCTGGTAAGGAACTGTTTAACAAGAAGGCTGAAGTAAAGCACAGCAATGAAGGTAAGCTTGCATAAGCTGGTTCAGGAATAAAAAGAGTTTTGAATTAAGATATGAAATAAAAAATGGCGGATATGGGATTTGAACTCTCATATCCGTCATTTTTTGTTGTCACGCATATGAAGAACGTGTCAGTGATGTGTCTGCTGACCGTATTTGGATCATCTGGCCCAGCCGTAAGAGCATTTTACAGCACGGTCCCAGCCGCTTATCATTTCTTCCCGTTTTTCGGCCGGGATATCCGGGGTAAATATTTTATCGATTTCCCAGTTTTTTACAACTTCTTCCTTATCCTTCCAGTATCCCACAGCCAGTCCAGCCAGATAGGCAGCGCCCATAGCCGTGGTTTCCACGCATTTTGGACGTTTTACGGAAAGGTTTAAAATGTCTGCCTGGGTCTGCATAAGGTAGTTGTTGGCGCTGGCACCGCCGTCTACTTTTAATGAGGTCAGTTCTATGCCTGAGTCCGCTTTCATAGCCTTTAAAACATCGTTGGTCTGGTAGCACAGGGAGTCTAAGGTAGCCCGGATGATGTGGTATTTATTCACCCCTCTGGTAATGCCGGTAATGGTACCTCTGGCATACTGGTCCCAGTGAGGCGCCCCAAGGCCGGTAAAGGCGGGAACCACGTAGCAGCCATTGGTGTCAGGAACTTTAGTTGCCATGTATTCAGAGTCTGCGGCAGAGTCGATAAGGCGCATTTCATCACGGAGCCATTGAATGGCAGCTCCGGCTACGAAAATAGAACCTTCCAGTGCATAGGTCACTTTGTTATCCATGCCCCAGGCAATGGTGGTGACCAGTCCATTTTTGGAAAATACAGGTGTATTTCCTGTGTTCATCAGCATAAAACAGCCGGTGCCGTAAGTATTTTTTACATCCCCTGCTTCAAAACAGGTCTGGCCGAATAATGCGGCCTGCTGGTCCCCGGCTGCGCCGCCAATAGGAATAGGGCCGCCGAAAAACTGGGGGTCTGTTTCACCGTAAATGCAGCTGGAAGGCATGACGGTGGGCAGCATGGATTTTGGGATATTTAATTCCTTTAAAATGTTCTCGTCCCACTGCAGCGTGTTGATATTAAAAAGTATGGTGCGGGAGGCATTGGAATAGTCAGTTACATGGACACGGCCCTTTGTCAGCTTCCAGATCAGCCATGTTTCCACTGTTCCAAAGAGAAGTTCCCCTTTTTGGGCACGTTCCCTGGCCCCTTCTACATGATCTAAGATCCATTTTAATTTGGTGCCGGAAAAATAGGCATCGATCACAAGGCCGGTCTTCTGGCGGAAGGTATCTGTAAGGCCTTTGGCTTTTAAGGTATCACAATAGTCAGAGGTCCTGCGGCACTGCCATACAATGGCATGGCACACTGGTTCGCCTGTGTGTCTGTCCCACACAATGGTGGTTTCACGCTGGTTGGTGATGCCAATGGCGGCAATATCCGCTGCGGACGCGCCGATCTTTGACATTGCTTCTACAGCAACCCCAAGCTGGGTGGACCAGATTTCATTTGCGTCATGTTCTACCCAGCCGGGTTTTGGAAAATACTGGGTAAATTCTTTCTGGGCAAGACTGCAGATCTCCCCTTTTTTATTAAACAGGATACAGCGGCTGCTGGTAGTCCCTGCATCCAGTGCCATGATATAGTCTGCCATATTTCTCCTCCTGTAAATAATAATGATATGATGTTGAATTATTACCATTTTACCATAGGCGTAATCGGTTCACAAGCGTGGTCTGGACGTTGACATTTTCATGAAAAAAAGCCTATAATAAGAGGATAAGTACATGATATGTACAGGACACTGACAATAGGATGTACAAAAGGCTTTCGTGAGTACATCATCAGACATAAGGAGGTTGATCCATATGGCATTTTTAGATCAGATCAGTAAAAATCTTGCAGGTTACGGAAAAGAAGCCGCAAAGAAGGCAAAGGATACAGCGGAGATCTTTCAGTTAAAGGCTGAGATCCGCGGGGAAAAGCAGAAGATCAATGAGCTGTACGCAGCCATTGGCGCTGTTTATTTTAAAAACCACAGAGATGAGTCTGAGGACGAATATAAAATGTTCTTCCCTGGAATTGAAAGTGCAATGGCTCATATTACAGAGCTGGAAGAGAAGTTAAAACAGCTGGACAATACAGAAAAATGCCCCTGCTGTAATGCTCTGGTAAAAAAAGGGGATGCGTTCTGCAGTAAGTGCGGGGCGGCTCTTCACCAGGAAGAAGCAGAGGAAGAAAAGGCAGATGCTGTGACTGAGGATGATTTTGTCCCGGAAGAGACTGCAGAGGAACCGGCAAAAGAACAGACCGCAGAAAATGCAGTTGAGGAACCGGCAGAGGAAGCAAAAACAGAGACTGAAAATGTGACAGAAGAAGAGACAAAACAAGAAGAGGAGCCGGTTGCAGAGCCGGAGGAATGAAGCATGGAAGAAAAACAGACAGGACTGGTGTTAGAAGGCGGCGGCATGAGAGGCATTTACACAGCCGGAGTGCTGGATGTATTTATGGAAAATGGCATTACCTTTGACGGTGTGATCGGCGTGTCCGCAGGTGCCATTCACGGCTGTTCCTTTGTATCGGGACAGAAGGGCAGAAGCATCCGGTATTATATGAAATATTGCCGCAACTGGCAGTTTATGAGCTTTCGCAGTTTGCTTTTAACAGGAAATATCGCAGGGGAGAAATTCTGCTATCACACACTGCCTGAGAAGCTGGATCCTTATGATTATGAGGCGTTTAAGAAGAGTAAGACCAAATTTTATGTAGGCTGCAGCAATTTAGAGACAGGAAAGGCGGAGTATCTTCCTATTACAGATATGAAGGAACAGATCGACCTGATGCGGGCCTCTGCTTCCCTGCCTCTTGTTTCAAAGATCGTAAAAACAGCGGGCATGAAGCTTTTAGACGGCGGCTGTACAGACAGCATCCCGGTAAAAGCATTTGCGAAAATGGGATATAAAAAGGATGTTGTGGTCCTGACCCGCCATAAAGGCTATCGTAAGGAAAAAGAAGGCACCGGCCTGACAAAGCTGGTATACAGAAAATATCCGGAATTTGTAAAAGCTGTATACAAACGTCCAAGTGTGTATAATCATACACTGGATGAGATCGAAAAATGGGAAAACGAAGGAAAGATCTTTGTGATCCGGCCAAGCGTTCCACTGGCTATTGGACGTATGGAAGCTGACCCGAAGAAGCTTGAGGAAGTTTACAAGCTGGGACGGGATGACGCAAAAAGGCAGCTTGAGGCTATGAAGACTTTCCTGGGAATTGGATCATTGGAATAATGGTTTGAGCTTAAATGATTTAGGCTTAAATGATCTGGG
>JBNMGK010000470.1:0-1825 GCA_050872205.1 Enterocloster sp. | reverse complement strand
GGTTTTACCTACAGCGGAGAACGGTTTGAGAAATATTTTAAGGATTTTGCAGAAAAATATGGTTTTGAAGACATGTACTCCGGCGGATTCTATCCCTATGAAACATTAGAAGAATACTGGGCTTTCTGGAGCCGGTATATCTATATCAACCGGTATATGGATGCACCGGAAACTGTATACGATGATCTTTTTAAGCTGATTCAAAATAAAGATTATTTTGTCATCACCACTAATGTAGATCACTGCTTTCAGAAAGCTGGTTTTGACAAAAAACGGCTTTTTTACACCCAGGGAGATTATGGCCTGTTCCAATGCATGAAGCCCTGTTGTCAGGAGACTGTGGACAATGAAGTTGTGGTCCGTCAGATGGTCATATCCCAGGGATATGAAATAGAAGAAAACGGTTCATTAAAGCCGCAGCCGGAATATTTGTCAGAACGCTCATTGAAAATGAAAGTACCTTCTGACCAGGTTCCTCACTGCCCACACTGTGGCAGACCTATGACCATGAACCTGCGCTGCGATGACACTTTTGTCCAGGACAAAGGCTGGTATCAGGCTGCCAGGTGCTATGAAGATTTTCTGCACCGCCATGAAGGACTGAAGGTAGTATTTCTGGAATTAGGGGTCGGAAATAATACCCCTGGCATCATCAAATATCCTTTCTGGCAGATGACAGCCCACAATCCCAATGCCACCTATATCTGCATCAATGCCGGTCAAGCCTATGCTCCGGGAGAGATAGAGCATCAGTCTATTTGTATTAATGCAGATATCAAAACTGTTTTCAATAAAATAAAACAGTAATGTATATTTCCGTCTGTATTTCCACATACTGCCCATAAGACACACAATATGGAAACAGAGATGTTTTTGTGGTATGCAGGAGGAATAAACGTTATGAAAGCTACAGGAATCGTAAGAAGGATCGATGATCTTGGACGTGTGGTGATCCCGAAGGAGATACGAAGGACATTGCGTTTGCGGGAAGGAACGCCTTTAGAGATATTTACGGACCGTGAGGGGGAGATCATCTTAAAGAAATATTCCCCTATGGTGGAGCTGGCTGCTTTTGCCGGGCAGTATGCAGAGGCCATGTCCCAGGCCACTGGGCTGATCGTGTGCATCACAGACCGGGACCAGGTGATCGCTGTATCCGGTGGTGCAAGAAAAGAACTGCTGCAAAAGGCCATCAGCCAGAGCCTGGAACGTGTTATCAACGAGCGCCAGACCGTTCAGGCGGGAAAAGACGATAAAGGCTTTGTTCAGCTGGTAGATGAAGAATTAGAAGGCATCACAGCCCAGGTAGTGGCTCCTATTATCTGCGAAGGCGATGCCATTGGCGCAGTAGCCATTATGAGCCGGGAACCAAGAGCACGTTTTGGGGAAATGGAAATGAAGCTGGCTGCAACTGCCTGCGGATTTTTAGGACGGCAGATGGAAAGCTAGAACGAAGGAACATGGATCAATAATAGTAATAATAACAGCAATGAATAACAGCAATGCAAAAGCCCACAGGCAAAACCTGTGGGCTTTTGGCAAGAGAAAAAAGTTTAAGTATCTAATATGTCCTCTCGGGACCTCTCTATACCTGCCTTTGTGGCCGATTTTCCGCCAGCCGCACCCGAATTTCATCAACGTACGCACCGCGTACGCCTCAGAAATTTGGGTACAGCTGACAAAAAATCTTCTCACAAAATCAGGTACAGAGAGATCACGAGAGAACATAAATGTCAGAAAAGAAAAAGGTGCAAATTTCGGATAAACGGAGCCCCTTTCTCGCGTCAGCGGTGTAAGAGGCTCGCACCAGCGGTGTGCTATCCGT
>JBNMGK010000166.1:0-5878 GCA_050872205.1 Enterocloster sp. | reverse complement strand
TCTTTGTAAGTGCAGTCAGGGCATTCATTGCTGTGCTGTCCAGTGCAGGAACGGCTCTCATACGCAGTACCAGGCACTTTGCGCTCTCTTCCACTACAATGTGCTCAATGGCATCAGAAGCGCCAAAGAACAGAGGACCGCTTACTTCATACACACGGATCTGGGCTGGAAGCATGCGCAGGTTTTCATTGACAGCTACGGTATCGTCATCTGTATATACCCAGCTTTCTGCCTTGGTCTCTTCGCTCATTCTCTTGATGAACAGCAGACATGCAAGGATCATACCTACTTCAATGGCTACTACCAGGTCAAATAATACAGTCAGTACAAAAGTTACTACCAGAACCAGGATATCGCTCTTTGGAGCTGTTTTTACTAACTGTAAGAAGGTACGCCACTGGCACATATTATAAGCTACAATAAACAGGATGGCTGCAATGGTAGGCATTGGGATCATGCCGGCATAAGGCATCAGCACAACCAGTACGATCACCAGTGTAATAGAATGGACCATACCTGCTACGGGTGTACGGCCACCGTTTTTAATGTTTGCTGCTGTACGGGCAATAGCACCTGTAGCCGGAATACCGCCAAATAATGCGGAAGCAATGTTTCCTGCGCCCTGTGCTACTAATTCCATATCAGAGCGGTGTTTTCCGTTGATCATGCCGTCTGCTACCACACAGGAAAGCAGGGACTCAATGGCTGCCAGGATAGCAATGGTAAATGCATTTGGAATCGCTGCCTGTACGATCTCAAAATTAACTGCCGGCAGGTGGAAAGATGGCAGTGCATTGCTGATAGTGTACAGATTTCCAATAGTAGAAACCTTTAAAGGCAGGAATTTTACCATAAGGATGCCAACGATAACCGCAATCAGGGAACCTGGAATCTTTTTAAAAATATAAGGAGAAATAATGAGAATTGCCAGGCTTACAGCTCCTACGATCAGAGCAGCCGGATTAACAGTTCCAATATTTTCCAGAAATGCTGCCAGCTTTTCCATTGTCTCGATAGGACGGACACCTTCCGGATAGGTCACACCGAAAAAGTCCTTTAACTGTCCGATCACAATGGTAACTGCGATACCGGAAGTAAAACCGGTTGTAATGGTATACGGGATAAATTTGATCAGGCTTCCGAAACGGCAGATTCCCATAAGAATCAGGAATACACCTGCAAGTACCGTTGCGATCACAAGGCCGTCCATTCCGTCTCTTGCCACAATACCCGCTACAATGGTAGCAAATGCTGCTGTTGGTCCGGCGATCTGTACGCTGCTGCCGCCTAATGCGGAAATAACAAAACCAGCTACAATAGCCGTAAAAATACCTGCCTCAGGACCTACGCCAGATGCCAGTGCCAGAGCAATAGACAGAGGAAGGGCAATGATCGCCACAATGATACCTGCTGTCACGTCTTTTACAAACTGGGATTTGTCATAGGACTTTAAGGCTGTTAATAACATGGGTTTTAAGTTGCTCATTTTACCTTCGTCCTTTCATTTTCCTTTGTTTCTGCTTTTTACACACGTAAATTTGATTATAGCATAAAGCGAACGTAAAGAAAACGTTAAGAAACCATTATTTCCCATGTTTCTTCTAAAATACATTTTTCTAATATTCCTCTGTAGAAAACACAAGGATCCTCTCTCTTGGATCTTCCCCTTCAAAAAGATCCCCGCAGTCCACTTCATCCACAAACGCTAACTCTCCCACCGTCATCAGATACGCCACATACTCATCCGAAGGATAGTAAAAAAACAACAACATCTTTCTCGGCTCTTCATAATAAGATTCCAGGATCTTTTTTATCACCTTTTTCAATATTTCTACAGAAAAGGGATTAAAAAAATACATGCAATCTGCTTTTAGCGGTACAGAAAAACTGGCCGCATCTGCCAGCTCAAAGTTTGTTTTTGCAGCAGATACAGCCATTTTCTGATTTTCCAGGGCATTATTCCAGATCCGCTCATCATACTCCACGCCGATGCAGCTGCACCGGGTCTGGTAAGACAGATAAAAGTCCACACGTCCTTTGCCGCAGCCGTAGTCAATAAGCGTATTCCCTTTTCTGATATAACCGGTATTGGCTAACCGCTCCAGCACGGAGTAAGGCGTAGGCTCATAGGGATAATGATACTGGTCCGCCCTTGAATCATCCCGTCCCATGGTTTTAATATGAAGAAGTTTGTCCCATTTATTTTCGTCGGTCTTCATTTAACATATTCTCCAGTATCATATTGTTTCAAAATATCCAGACGTTTAAAAAACATCTCTTTCCACTCTGGTGCATTTTCAAAAAGCGTTTCATCCACAGACTTGACCTGACGAAGTCCCACATTTTTTACTCCCTCAATAGCCGCTTCTTTCTGAGATTTTCTCTCAGGATATACCGTCTGGCAGTTTGCTCCTTCTACTGTATTATAACTTCCAAAACTCATATTAAAATCCATGATCGGATACAGAGAAATACACTGATTAGTACGATTATCCACCAGAAACCCCCAGTTTTCCGGATGCCGGTCCGTATTTCCCACCAGATAATCCAATATATTCATTCCATAATAAGTTACTGGATCCAGTTTAATACATTCCTCCAGAACATCGAGATCATGATTTAGCGCATAGATCTCAAAAGCCATTTTTGATATGATCGAATACTCTTTCGAAGTTATGATCTGACTTTCTGTTACCGGCTGCCCATCATATGTTCCCGCTTTATAAGTAACCTGCTTAAAATCAAAGCACTGGCATAACTGACTTGCCAGAAGTTCTCTCCTTACGGAATCATCTCCGCCGTCCTTTAACAAGATAAACGCATCTTTTCTTCTGATCCATGCTTTTGGAAAACACCCTTTGGTAGACAGATCTGGCGCCAGTTCCTGATTTGTAACTGTCATGGGCTTTCCCCGCAGAGAAAGCTCTACTACTGCTTCATTTAAGGAATTATCATAAAGATTTAACTGCTTAAAGCTGACCTCTTCTCCTTTTTTTCTCACCCAGTAAATATCCGTAAGAGATACACAATGATAGGACAAAGCTATCTTCGCACGGTCTTTATCAGTGATTGCCTGGGCCATTCCTATACTGTTTAATATCTCTTTCGCATACTTTCGGTCCAGGGACAGCACTCTTGACGCACACCAGTGATAGAAATTATTCATATTATTGATCAATGTATCAAAGTCATTCTCTGCTTCCAGATACAGATCATAGGGAAAAAACACCTCATCCAGGATCTCCGCTTCTCCCCTTATATTGATCCGGGCCACTTGCCTTTCTCCATGCATGACTTCATAGCATGGAATATCATTTTTTACCGGTTTTTGAGAAGTATTATCCACAAGATCCAGATTTATGCTGTCAACTAAACCATTGTTCACATTCATCACCATTTTTATTCTTCACCAAACAATGTGTATTCTACTTTACGAACCCATTTCTTCTTCTCGTCATTTCCTTCCAGATATGACCAGAACATAATATATATTTTTTTGCCATCTATTGCTGCAATCTGCGCCGGTGTACTAAGGCCTGTACCACTGGATTGAAAATTCACACATGTCAATTTAATACAATTGTCTGTTTGCTCTGTTTTAATATTTTGTTTTTGCAGACTGTCATTGATAAATTTCAGAACAAGGCGCAGGTTGTAGGAATCATCCCCTGTAATATCCAGCGTAAGATCTGCATTTTCATCAAATAAAAATACCGTTCCATGATCCAGGATTTCTCTCTTCCCGGAGCTTAATTTAACCTGCATATCTTTGCCCTCTGTTTCATTATTTTTCTATTATTCTAACACGCAAAAACTGTCTCAACAAGGGTATTCTTACGCCCTATTCTCCCATTTCATCCAACAACTGCCCGATCTTTGACACAAACAGATCAAAAGCAACATCATTTTTACCACTGTTGATCACCACATCTGCCTTGGATCTGGTTGGTTCTACGTACAGGTAGTGCATGGGCTTTACAGTGGTCAGATATTGGTCGATGATGCCTCTTAAATCTCTTCCACGCTCTTCTACGTCTCTGGTAATACGGCGAAGGATACGCTCATCTGCGTCTGCTTCCACATACACTTTAATATCAAGCAGTTCCCGGATCCGTGGATCTGCCAGCAGTAAAATACCTTCTACCAGGATCACCGGCCTTGGCTCAATGGTGATCACCTGGTCAGAGCGATTGTGCTGGCTGTAGTCATAGACTGGGCACTGGATGCTGTGTCCGGCTTTTAATTCTTTTAAATGTTCTACTAAAAGGTCTGTTTCCAGAGAATCCGGGTGGTCATAATTTACCTTTACACGCTTTTCAAAAGGGATACCATCCTGTCTGCGGTAGTAATTATCATGATAAATAACCACTACCTTATCCCCAAAATATCCTTTGATCCTGTTTGTAAATGTAGACTTGCCGGAACCGGAACCTCCGGCAATGCCGATAATAATACTTTTCATCCTTATTCGCCTTTCTTAATGCCAAATTCTTCCGGCATAAATCTTGGACAGATGTTCTCTGATGTACAAATAACCGTGGATGCCAGTCTGGTGCCGATACCGCAGGCTTCACGCAGGGATTTTCCATATGTAAGACCGATGCACACACCTGCAAAGAAAGCATCTCCTGCTCCTGTGGTGTCAACTACATCCACCTTAAGGGCCGGATATACCCCTTTATTTCCATTTTCATCCACATAAACAGCGCCTTCACCGCCCATGGTCACTACCATCTGTGGGATCTGTGCTGTGCGGATACGCTCTGCCAGAATGTTGCACAGCGCTTCTGCTGTTACATCCTCGTAATCCTCGGAGAAAAGAATACCTGCTTCCTGCTGGTTGCACACAAAGCATGCCGTTCTTCGCAGGAAATCTCTTCTCTCAATGGCAATGGTCATATTGGAAACAAGGGCATATACCTTCTTGCCATATTTTTCCGCATAATTAAAGGTCTTTTTAACGATCTCCTTGTCTGTGTCGATCTCAATCACAATACTGTCTGCATTTTTAAAGATCTCATCGCCACACTCGTCTAAGATCCGCTCTACCGGTCTGTGATCCGGGCGCTTGGAAATGGATGCCACCACATCTCCTTCATGGTCAAAAACTGCCAGCCAGGTGCCCATGCCATTTTCCACTTTGCGCATATAGTCTGTATTTACTTTATGGCGTTTTAACTTCTGGATCACATCTTCGCCCATGGCATTGTCATCTACCAGGCTGACAAAGGCAGGCTCCAGCTCTACATTTGCAATATCTTCCACTACATTCCGGCCCACTCCGCCGTGAAGCTGGACAATGGTACCGGCATTTCTCCCCTGAGGAATATAAGGGGATGTGGAATACCCCTTAATATCAATAAATACATCTCCAATGACTACAATTCCCATTTTTTCCATTTCTCCTTTATCTCTGACCTTTATCATAAGGAATTCCCTCTGCCTTTGGCGCTCTGGATCTCTTCGCGGAAACAGCAAGGACTAACAGGGAAATAATGTATGGAAGCATCTTATAAAATGTTCCCGGTATATTTAAGGCTGTTAAGAAATCAAAGCCTGAATATACGTTGGATAAAGCTCTGAACAGTCCGAATAATAATGCCGCCAAAGCGATCAGGTTGGGCTTCCACTGACCAAAGATCATAACTGCCAGTGCCAGGAAACCAAAGCCTGCAACACCATTTTCAAACTTCCACTCAGAAACACCGGCTGTAATGTATACAATGCCACCAAGACCGCCTAAAAATCCGGAGATCAGCACGCCGATGTAACGCATTTTGTAAACATTGATACCAACAGAATCAGCTGCCTGTGGATGCTCGCCGCAGGCCATAAGACGCAGGCCCAGGCGGGTGCGGTATAAAATAATATTGGCTGC
>JBNMGK010000123.1:0-7080 GCA_050872205.1 Enterocloster sp. | reverse complement strand
GCGGGGAAATGGTGAAAAAGCCCACTCCTGTTGATTCTATTAAAAAGGGCATCGCCTTTATCTGCGAAGACAGGCGACGCAAAGCCATGATCCCTTCTTTTACAGTGGAAGAAAATATGAACCTTTCTTCCATTGACCATTATTCTAAAAAAGGACTGTTTTCAACCACAGATGCTGTTTCTGCTGCAAAAGGTATGATAAACGCCCTAAAGATCCGCTGCACCGGCACTTCCCAGCCAGCCTGTGAATTATCCGGCGGCAACCAGCAGAAGGTGGTCTTTGCAAAAGCGCTGCTTACATCCCCCTCCATATGGCTGTGCGATGAACCTACACAGGCCGTAGATGTGGCCACCAGACAACAGATCCACAGTCTGCTGCGCCATCAGGCGGTAGAAAACAAAGCTGTTCTTTACGTTTCATCGGACCTTACAGAGCTTTTAGAGGTGGCCGACGAGATCGCGGTAATGGCATCAGGAAAAATACGGAAGATATTTCCAAATAAGAATTTAAAGCCAGCGGACATACTGGCCTGCTGTTATGAAGCAGAAAGAGAGGAAACACATGAAAATGAAAGCATTTAAACATTATGGAACCGTAGCTGCACTGGCAGTGATCATCCTTATTTTTTCTATTCTCCGACCGGCCTCTTTCTGCACCGTTAAAAACTTCCTTAATATCAGCAGACAGGCTGCGCCTTTAGCTATGGTAGCTTTGGGGGCTACTTTCGTAATGACCATCAATGAATTTGATTTATCCATTGGAAATATTGTAAGTCTGGGAGGCGTGATCGCTGCCCTGCTATCCATTAAGCAGGTTCCTGTGGCTCTCTGTTTCCTGATTGCTGCTCTGATCTGCCTTTTGGTGGGCTGCGTAAACGGCATTGTAGTTGCCCGCTTCCAGATTCTTTCTTTTATTACCACTCTTGGTATGGGAACTGTATTAGACGGTGTGATCTACGGGCTCACCGGCGGTACTACCGTATTTAATGGTATTCCAAAGGCATTTACCATTCCCGGCATTTTAAAGATCGCCGGAATCCCGTTCATCACCTTGGTGGCAGTTGTCTTATACCTTGTTTTTTACGTTTTCATGGGCCATACTGCTCCGGGCCGGAAGCTGTATGCCATTGGCGGCAGCAAGGAAGCTGCTGAAGTAGCAGGAATCCCTATTTTCCGCTACCGGGTACTGGCATTTTCCCTGTGTGGCGCTATTGCAGGTCTTGCAGGCGCTCTGGTGGCCTCCAGAGTTGGCTCTGCCAACACCACTGCAGGACAGGGCTATTTTCTCCAGTCTTATGCAGCCGTATTTATCGGCTGTACCGTATCTAAAAGCGGTGTCCCCTGTGTAGTGGGAACTCTCATCGGTGCAGCTGTTCTGGCGGTTCTTGCCAACGGTCTGACTATTTTGCAGATGCCAAGCTTTATGCAGAACATCATTACCGGCGGTATCATTATACTGGCAGTTGTGATCCAGAAGATCGGCGCAGGAAAGAATTAACTTAGGGGGTAAAAATATGTTAGTTGCAACCTTTGACATCGGGACTACCGCAGTAAAAGCGGTAGCTGTACGTGACGATGGAGAACCTGTTTTTACAGGAAGCCAGGTGATCCATACCATAGAAAAGAATGGTTTTAAAGAACAGGACCCAGAGGAATGGTACAGTGCTTTCTGCGCCTTATCCCACGCTCTTACAGATAAAATACCGGCAAACGACATTTCTGCCCTTATTTTTTCCGGTCAGATGCAGGATGTGATACCAGTTGGAAGTGACCGAAGATCTTTGGGAAATGCCATTCTCTACTCTGACGGACGGGCTGGAGCACAGGCAGAAGCCATTGAAAATGCCGTTGGCAGCGATACGATTACCTCTATTACAGGAAACCATTTTGACGGTTCCATGCCTCTGGCAAAGATCTTATGGCTAAAAGAAAATCAACCGGAGATCTACACACAGGCGGCTGCTTTTCTCATCAGTTCCAAAGACTATGCAGTGGCACAACTGACCGGGAATTTCATTGGAGATATGACAGCCTGCGCTACTGCAGGGGCTATGGATCTGGAACATAAAACATGGTCTGAGCGCCTTATAAACGGTGCCGGACTGGATATAAATAAATTTCCAAAGCTGCTCCATTCCCATGAGCTTGCAGGTGTAATTACCGAAAAGGGAGCTGCTGATACCGGTTATCTGCCTGGAACGAAGGTTTACGCAGGCACCGGAGATGCCGGGGCTACCACTCTTGCCAGCGGTATTCTAGCTCCTGGGGAATACAATGTAAATCTGGGCACTTCCAGCTGGGTGGCTGCTGTATCAAAAGGCCGTATGGACAGTGAAGGGGGCGGTTTTAACCTGGCTGCCATGCAAAAGGACTTGTATATCAATGTAGTGCCATTTTTAAACGGTGGAAATGTACACCGCTTTATTGCCCGGATCTTATCCCGTGAACTGGACCACAAACCGGATTTCGCCTATATCTCTCACCTTTTAAAGGGACATGTTCCCGGCAGCCACGGTGTCTTTTTCCTGCCTTATCTTACCGGTGAACGTTTCCCCATTATGGACAGCCATATCCGCGCTTCTTTCCTTGGCTTAAGCCAGGACACCTCTGCCACAGACATGGCAGGAAGCGTATTAGAGGGAGTGGCATTTTCCATCCGACACGGCTTAGAGCTGTTTAACGCTCCGGCGGTAAAGCTTTCCATCATCGGCGGCGGAGCCAGGGAACTTGCCTGGTGCCAGATCTTAAGCAATGTAATGGATCTTCCCGTCCACGTCTACAAGGATCCGGACCTGCTGCCTGCACTTGCCATTGCATCCAGCGTTTTCCTGGCCGAAAACATTATCCCGGATTACCAGTCCTTTATTCATGTATTAGAGGAAAAAGGCGGCTGCACCATACTGGAACCAGATCCGGCTGCTGTAGAAGCTTATAAACCGGTTTATGAGAAATATAAGACCATTTATCCTATGATACGTGAGTTTTATCATGAGGTATAGAAAAATCTCCCGGAAGATCTTAATTCAGAAGATATACCGGGAGATTTTTTAGTCAATTACGATTTAGTTATTTACGATTTACTAATTTATACATGACCAAATTGCATTTGTCACCTTGCGGTCCGGCTTTAATATTGACCACTATTTTTAAGCCTTCGTTCAAATTTACTTCACAATTATTCTATATTGTGATTTAATAAGCCCAGAAGAAACACAAGTGGCTTTTACAAAGGAGGTCTTAACAGTGAAGGCATCTGTTTTATATAAATGGCTGACTTACAGTGCTATTGCCATCAGTATACTTTTGTGTCTGCTTATGCTCCAGGCAGGTCTTAAGGGTAATTTCCGGTCTGTTGATGCATTTCAGGCTTACATACGTGGGTTTGGGCTGTTTGCGCCTTTTGTGTTTGTGTTTATACAGGCATTTCAGGTGGTGGTTCCTGTGCTGCCGGGATTTATCGGCTGCGTGGCCGGGGCTTTGATCTTTGGCAGCGCAGGCGGATTTGTTTATAATTATGTGGGAATCTGCGCTGGTTCTATTATTGCTTTTTTCCTGGCAAAGCATTTCGGGATTCCCCTGGTGCAGGCCTTATTTCCCTCAAAGAAATATAATATATGGACCGAGCGGATCAGGAAAGCCAAAAGCTATGATGTACTTTTTGGTCTTTCCATTCTTCTTCCTCTGGCCCCGGATGACTACTTATGCTACTTTTCCGGCCTGATCAATATGTCGGTACGAAAATTTATACTGATCATCTTTCTGGCCAAGCCATGGTGCATCCTGTTTTACAGCTTCGGCACAGGAATGCTCATACATTAAATGCGAATTAGGAGGTATTTATGGCAGGAATCAAACTGATCCCCGGCTCTTTAAACAAAACACCCCTCCTGGAAAATGACCCGGAAAAAAGTCCCTGGATCCTGGCTTTTATGGACCACCATAAAGACAGTGCCCCTGGTGGTACTTCCACCTACTATGATGTATTTCCCGGTGTCACTTTATTCCAGAACCGTATCCATACAGATATCTGCGAGGAGATCCGCGAAAAGGCAAATGCGCTTGCCATTAATTTCTGTGCCAACGGCCGGTTTGAAAGCCAGTTCTCAGAAGATGACCTGGGCATTTTAGACCCGGGAGATGTGGCTGTAAGCATGTACGATGGGGAACACGGCGCTCATTCCATTTCCCGGTTTCCTCTGGGCTTTTATGACGGTTTAAGCATCTATGCAGACTGTGACCTGGCTACCAGGTGGCTTTCTAAAAACTTTCCCGCCCTTTCCATTGATTTAAACCAGCTGAAAAAGCAGCTGTTAAAGGACCACTGGTACTGGGTAGGACAGGCAGGAGCCCGGTGCGAGCATGTGTTCCGGGAGCTGTTTGAGTGTGTTTCTTATGCTGATGAAACTTATGTCCAGTTAAAGGTAGCTGAACTGTTCCTGCTCCTTCCTCTGGTGCGCGCTCAGGACAGTGACGAGCAATATTATCCCATGCAGCAGGTCCAGCTGGTAAAGCACTTAAGAGACCACCTGATCTCTGATACCACCAGCCATACCACCATAGAAGAGCTGGCCCGGGCCCACCACATTTCCGTTACCCGGTTCCAGAAGATCTTTAAAAAACTGTATGGAACCTCTATTTACCAGTACGTAAAACAGTACCGTTTAGAGCAGGCTACCATTGAACTGACTAATTCTGCCCGTTCTATTACAGATATTGCTTTAGATGCCGGTTTTTCCAGTGCCAGCAAGTTTGGTGAAAGCTTTAAAAAGCGTTATGGCGTCACTCCTACAGAATATCGCATCCAATTTCGTGACCGAAATGGAATAATTGAACCAAATCGGAATATATAATCTCATTTCTTTTTTATATTATATGGTTATTCAAGACTAACTTTTTAGAGAGGAAGGATAACCATGAAATCTTCATCACCTATGAAATCGCTGATGGATTACGCCGGAAGCTACCGGTACCTCACTGGCGCTGCCTTCGCGCTTTCTGCCATCAGCTCTCTTACGGCCCTAGTGCCCTTCTTTTATATCTGGCGCATTATCAGCCAGGTCCTTGAAACTGCACCTCATTTTGAAAATGCCACCGGCATCGCCCATGACGGCTGGATGGCGCTGGCATTTTCCATTTTGTCCATGGTCATTTACATAGCCGCCCTGTGGTGTTCTCACCTGTGCGCCTTCCGTGTACAACGAAATATCCGCTGCCAGGTCATGGAGCATATTTTAAAGCTTCCTGTAGGCTTTATGAATGACTGGGGAAGCGGAAAAGTCCGCAAGATCGTAAATGACTGCTCTGCTGCTACGGAAACCTATCTGGCCCACATCTGGCCTGATAAGGCGGGAATGATGTTCACCCCTTTGGGGCTCATCGTTCTGCTTCTGTTTTTTGACTGGCGGCTGGGTCTTTTATGTCTGGTGCCTGTTGGCATTGCCTTTATCTTCATGGCCGGTATGATGGGCGATGATATGAAGGCAGCCATGAAGGAATACCAGAATTCCCTGGAGACCATGTCTTCCGAAGCCGTAGAA
Source organism: Enterocloster sp. (assembly GCA_050872205.1). Taxonomy (GTDB): domain Bacteria; phylum Bacillota; class Clostridia; order Lachnospirales; family Lachnospiraceae; genus Enterocloster. The sequence continues at coordinate 1,544 of JBNMGK010000123.1, read as the reverse complement.
TACATCCGCGGTGTTCCTGTAGTCAAAACCTTTGGACAGACCATTTTCAGTTTTGAACGTTTCCGTAAAGCCATTGATGAGTATTCTAAATGGACCATTGCCTACACCAAAAGCATGCGCCCGCCTATGCTGCGTTTTACCACTGCTATTAACGCTATTTTTGCCATTATCATTGCTTTCGGTATTGCAGCAGGAGCAAGCACACGCACGCCCCAGCTTATATTAAACCTGATCTTCTATACCATTATCACCCCGGTGATCACCACCACCTTAAATAAGGTAATGTACGCCGGTGAAAATGAAATGCTGGTCACTGACTGCCTTTCCCGTATTCAGCAGATCATGGACATCAAACCTTTGTCAGAGCCTGAAAAGGCTGAAACACCTGCTGACTATTCCATTACCTTTGACCATGTTTCCTTCTCCTATACAGGAGCTGATAAAAAGGCCTTAAATGACATTTCTTTTACCATTGAAAGCGGGGAACATGTGGCGTTAGTCGGCCCAAGCGGCGGTGGAAAATCCACTATCGCCAGCCTGATCCCAAGGTTCTGGGATGTGGAAAGCGGCCGTATCCTTATTGGCGGCGTGGATGTAAGAAATATCCCAAAAGAAACCTTATCTGATATGGTCTCTTTTGTATTCCAGGACAGCAGCCTTTTAAAAATGTCTGTGTTTGACAATATCCGTCTTTCCCGCCCGGATGCTACCAGGGAAGAGGTTTTACAAGCCCTTCACGAGGCCCAGTGCGATGACATTATTGAAAAGCTGCCAAATAGTATCGACACAGTGGTTGGCGCTGCCGGAGTCTATGTTTCCGGCGGTGAAAAACAGCGCTTAAACATTGCCAGAGTTATGCTCAAAAATGCCCCTATCCTGATTTTAGACGAGGCCACCGCTTTTGCTGACCCGGACAATGAAACCAAGGTCCAGGCTGCTTTTGCCAATATGAGCCGTGGCAAGACCGTCCTTATGATCGCCCACCGTCTTTCTACTGTTACAGACACCAGCCGTATTTTCGTGATCAAAGACGGCCAGATAGAAGAAAGCGGAAATCACAGGGATCTGGCTGCTTCAAATGGTCTTTATCATCGCATGTGGAAGGATTACTGTACAAATGTAGGCACTTTTGGACCCGAAAGTGCCGTACGATTACGTAGCAATCGCAGGAATTTGCCGTATTCAAATGCGAAGCCACGGCAAATTCCGTTGCTGGACATGCAACGCATGAACAGTAACGACCTATCAGAGCGCTGCCTCATGGAAAGCAGGTGAAAATAAATGAACAGCATATTAAAAACCTTACAGTATAAATACGCCCTTTCTGAAAACGGCGCCAAAGACATGGTCCGGGCATTTGCAGCCTGCACCTTTTCTGACCTGGTATTAATGATCCCGGCCGGCCTTCTTTACCAGTTTATTGCAACTGTTTACTCCGCAGAGTCTCCTATTTCCGGCAACCAGATCCTTTTCTTTGGACTCGGCATCCTGGTGTGCTTAGGCCTGATCTGCCTGTCCACCTATATCCAGTATAACTGCACCTT
>JBNMGK010000291.1:0-3820 GCA_050872205.1 Enterocloster sp. | reverse complement strand
TCCTCAGTTAAATCTCTTGCCTGGTTTGCAGCCATGATAATGTTCTTATTATTAGGAAGGATAAAGATATGGTCTGCATTTACATGTGCAATGGCATTTAACATATCCTCTGTGCTTGGGTTCATGGTCTGACCGCCTTCAATAAGGTAATCAGCACCAATGCCCTTAAAGATCTCGCTTAAGCCATCACCGCAGGATACTGCGATAAAGCCGTATTCCTTACGCTCTGCAGGTTCTTCTTTTTTCTCTTCCTGCTTTGCAGCGTCAGCCTGAGCCTGCTCTTTTGCAAGACGCTCAGAATCCTGGATCACCCGCTCTTCATGTTCTTCGCGCATGTTGTCGATCTTCATGCGGGATAAAGAGCCATAGGTCAGTCCCTTTTCAAAAGCAAGTCCCGGATGGTTGGTGTGTACATGGACCTTAACGATCTCATCATCGGAAACTACAACTAAAGAATCAACAATAGAACCTAAGTACTTCTTCAGCTCTGCCTCATCTTCGTCTGTGTATTCCTTCTCTAATTTAATAATAAACTCGGTGCAGTATCCGAATTTGATATCAGCGGTATCAATATCCGTTCTTGCTGCTCCGTTTCCAGTCTGTGCAGGCTTTGCAGCTGGCGCGCCTGTGGAAGCTGCTGCTCCATCTAAAGTAAAATCAGTTACTTTTCCAGTCAGACCGTCAAATGCGCCCTTGATCACCTGCATCAGTCCCTGGCCGCCGGAATCTACAACGCCAGCCTGCTTTAATACAGGAAGCATCTCCGGTGTAAGATTTAAAACTCTGTCACCTTCTTCGATCACTGCCTGTGCGAAGACTTCAATATCATCAGTCTCCACTGCCATTTCCAGAGCCTTGTCTGCCATTCCCTTTGCAACAGTCAGAATGGTTCCTTCCTTTGGCTTCATAACTGCCTTGTATGCAGTTTCTGTACCACGGACCATGGCATTTGCCAGTGTAGTGGTATCGATCTCATCTACAGACTTGATCTCTTTTGTAAATCCTCTTAACAGCTGGGATAAAATAACGCCGGAATTTCCTCTGGCGCCTCTTAAAGAGCCGGAAGAAATGGCCTTTGCCAGCTGTTCCATAGAAGGATCTTCAGGCGCTGCCACTTCTTTTGCTGCAGCCATAATGGTAAGGGTCATATTAGTTCCTGTATCTCCATCCGGAACAGGGAACACATTTAACTCATTGATCCATTCTTTCTTATCAGAAAGACCTTTTGCTCCTGCCAGAAAGGCATTCTTTACCATTTTGGCATTAATTGTACTTATACCCACGGGTAACTTCCTCCTAATCAATCACTCTGACACCTTCCACGAAGATATTGATCTTTTCTACCTCCATGCCGGTGAATTCTTCTACTCTGTATTTCACGCTTTCAATTAAGTTGTCAGATACTGCTGATATGCTGACCCCATAGGATACGATCACATGAAAATCAATAGATATTTTATTTTCTTTAATTTCTACATTAATGCCGTGTGTCAGACTTTCCCGCTTCAAAAGCTTTACAAGTCCGTCCTTCATGCTTACAGCTGCCATACCGACAATACCGAAACACTCCACTGCAATGGTTCCTGCATATAAAGCGATCACATCTGGGTTGATCTGGATCTCGCCCATTTTATTGCTGATTCTTCCCTTCATATACGCGCCTCCTATCTTTTTCTAGTGACAGTATACACTATTTCACTAAAAAAAGAAATAAATTTTTATTTTTTCGCTTGCAAATTTTCATAGTTTCTGGTATTATACCATTGTTGTGGATTTTTCTACTATAAAATCCAAGTAACGTTTAAGGAGGTGCAATAGTATGGCTAAGTGTGCAATCTGTGAAAAGGCAGCTCATTTCGGTATCAAAGTGAGCCATTCCCATAGAAGGTCCAACAAGATGTGGAAAGCAAACGTAAAATCTGTTAAGGTTAAAGTAAACGGCGGAACCCAGAGAATGTACGTATGTACTTCCTGCTTACGTTCTGGCCTTGTAGAAAGAGCTTAATTTCAAACAGAACATAAAAAGTCCCGGCAGCTTCGGTTGCCGGGATTTTTTTATATTGATCAGCTGACATCTGCCCTGCTGTCGGCGGGACAGGAATATCTAACAACAGAACAGATTGTACCCTACGATCAGGCACCCAATTACAAAGAAAAAAGTAAATATAGTCTCCGGAACAAAGAAAAGCACTGCCATTCCAAGCCCGAAGCAAAAAAGCATCAGTCCCCAGACTCTTTTCATAGAAAAACAGCTCCCTTCCATATTTATAATATGCCATAAGGGAGCTGTCTGATTCTCTTTTTTATTTTTCTGTTTTATACTTATGCTTTCTTTCCATCATAGGAAGCGGCTGTCTCTTTTGCGATCTCTACTGTCTCCTCGGATACTGCCGGTTTCCCGCCTAAAAAACGGTTGATAAAATCGGGAGCCATATCGATCACCTTGGTGATAGCATCCTGATTTTTTACATTTACCAGCTTGGTCACGCCATTCTGGATAATGAGCACGGCGCTTGGGCTCATTTTTGCGCTCATTCCACCGCAGCTTTTGTCTTTCTGTCTGGAGGCTTCCGCAAAAGCTCCCGCTGCCATACCACAGGTCACATCGATCAGCGGTATAATAATGGTATCTCCTGCCTGGACCGGTTCTCCTACTACCGTCTTTGTAGTAACAAACTGATCCATTCCTTTAAATAATGTTTCAATCGTAGATGTAAAATGATTTTCTGCCATAATATACCTCTTATTCATCTGAACTGTTATCCCGGTCTAAAAATCCCCGTACCATTTTCCAGGTATGCTTGTGATGAAAAATCCCCCAGAACAGCCATAATAAATAGGAAGCTCTGATACGTCCCCGGTAATCTATTTCTGCTTCCAGGCATTTTTCATCAAATACCGGCTGTAAAGCAAGCCTTTTATAAAAGAAAGGATAGAGAAGACTGGCGCCTGTCAGGATCTGCCCTGTATAATAAGGATCCTCCAGTCCAAAGGTAACTGTACCTTTTCCTTTATAGGGCCACACATGGGCAAACAGCTTTTTAAACTGTTTAAAAAGAAGCCTGAATGACTCCTGGTTTTTTTCGTCCTCCAGCCATTCTTTCTTTTCCTGGACAAAAGCCTTTATATCCTTTAGCTTATCACAAAAATGGAGAAAAGAAAACTTAAGTTTTTGAAAGAAGGCCTGTATGCGGATCCAGATTGCTTTTATGCGTTCCAAAAAAGGGGTGCGGGACTCAGTTTCCTGAGTTTTTTCCTCATTTTGATCGTTTTCTTTGTTTTTGAAAACTTTTGCTTTTATTTCCGGCAGAGATGTTTTACTGCTTTCCTGTTTCAACCCGCTTTCACTCTGCTGATCATTCTCAAGATTGTGATGAGCTTTTTTCTCACCTTTTTCAGGTGTATTATCATCAGAATTCTTTACCGGAGTTTTTTTCTCATGTCCTTCCAGGTCAACTTCCATTGCCTGGACCATATCCTCTTTTTCACGCCTGATCTCTTTCTCTTCCCTGGTTTCCTCTTCTTCTGACTCCAGAGACTCCTCGTTTTCCTCTTCCCCGGTCTTCCAAAGATTAAACCACAGTACCCGCAGAGAACCTGTCAGTCCTTTTTCCATTTCATAGGCGCCTTTAAAAGAGATCAGGGACAGCAGCCAGGAAACCTGTACTCTGGCCCATTTTTCTTCTTTCCATAAGCCCTGGATCCGGTATCGCACCGGAACAAAAAGGACCGTCAGCAAAATGAAAAGCGAAAGCCCAAGTATAACCAGTAAAAGGATACCCAGTATTTTTAATATAAGCAATACAATATGCAACTGTCC
>JBNMGK010000351.1:0-3057 GCA_050872205.1 Enterocloster sp. | reverse complement strand
CGCGCTCTACAGCACAGATCAGCACATTGCTCTTTAATTTATTGACCACATCCATGACCTTTAACTGGTCCAGATTGGAGTGATCCGGGATGAGAAGCTTTAACAGTTCGATCCTTCCTTTTGCAAAAGGCTCAATCTTAATAGCTGACGGGAAACGCAGAAGTCTTGCGATCTCTCTTGCAGCTGCTAACTCCGGGTTAATAGCCATGGAAAGGTTTAATTCTTCTCTGATATAGCCGATCTCCGCAGAGTATTCAGGATTACGGATACGCGCAATGGTATGGCAGTTACCTGCTTTTTTCGCGATCAGACAGCAGAGCATATTTAACTCATCTGAGTTGGTGGTGGCGATCATCAGATCTGCCTCCTGGATACCTGCCTCCATCTGCACCTGATAAATAGCGCCATTTCCTGTTACACTCATCAAATCTACATTGTCAGAAATGTTTTTTAATGCTTCATCATCGGTATCGATCAGTGTAATGTCATGGTTTTCTCTGTTTAACTGTTCTGCCAGAGTAGTTCCTACTTTACCGCAGCCTACAATTATGATCTTCATGTTTGTCTTCCCCTATTTTCTCGTACTGTTAGCCGCCTGTTCATACAGTGGTCTTCTCACCTTTTTGCGGGTGATCTCCACCAGATTCAGACGAGTCATTTCTACTACAACCGTTTTCACCGGATCTTTTGCCACAGCCGCCCGTAAGGCGTCCATTAACGTTTCTTTGTTTTCTTCCTGGTTCATATCGATAAAGTCAACCATGATAATACCAGAAAGATTACGCAGTCGCAGCTGTCTTGCGATCTCTGCTGCTGCCTCTAAATTGATCTTTAATACGGTTTCTTCCAGCTTCTTTTTGCCTTCGTATTTGCCTGTATTTACATCGATCACTACCATGGCTTCTGTTGGCTCGATCACCAGATAACCACCGGATTTCAGCCACACCCGTTTGTCAAGTGCCTTTGAAAGGGCATTTTCCAGACTGTAAAGCTTACTAAGAGAAAGCAGTTCGTCTGTATACAATTTTAATTTTCCTGCATCTTCTGCCTGACTGTTTTCAAGATACACTTTTAACTGGTCATAAAGGTCTGGCCAATCGGTAATGATCTCCTCCAGTCCACCAACATAGGCATCTCTGATACCTGTAATATAAGAAGGAAGTGCCCTGTACAGGCAGCTGTAACAGGTACGGCTGCTGCTCTCTTTGATCATTTTTTTTAGCTGACCTTTTAATTTTTCGCACTCTTCTAAAATCTGTTCAGGCTCCGCAGATCCTGCATTGGTCCTTACAATGATACCAAAACCTTCAAAATCTTTTTCCTTTAAGATTTTCCGGATCTGGTTTTTCCATTCTGTATCAGTAAGTTTTGCAGAAAAACCAATCCCTGTTTTCCCGGCTGTAAGAACACAGAAACGCCCAGGCAGAGACAGATTAGACGTAAGCACAGGTGCTTTGGTCTTTACTGCATCCCGGCTTACCTGGACTAAGAGCTCATCTCCTGGCCTTAGTTTACCACTTCTTCCCTGCTGGGTAAATAAATGTTCTTTATTTTCATCCAGACTATAATAACCAATGATCACACCCAGGTCAATAAACGCGGCATTAATACCTGCAACTACCTTCTGGACCTTTCCAATATAAATATTATTAAGAACCGATGCCTGATCTTCCTCTTCCAGGGTAATGCCCGTCACTTTTCTGTCGGAAACAGAGGCAGTACATATTTTCCCCTGCAAACGGGTAATGACTAATTTATCCATTATTCTATATCCTGTCCCAGGTCTCCCAGTGTTATGAATTTATGCACACCTGATTCTATTTCTTCCGCTGAGGCTTTATCTGCATATACTTCTTCTCTCTCTGTCATAAAAGCAAACTGAGGGCGTTCTTTCCCTAAAGAAGCATAATATGCGTCTAAAACAAGCTCCGGTTTAATATTTGCAGCACTGCCTGCAGACACCTTCATAAAAAGCGCAGGAACTTCTCCTTCCCTACGCACCTTCAGCTCATAGACAAAAGGCTTTAAGTCCATTTCTCCCTCGCCTTTTTTTGTCTTTTTCATGATCATTACATGGTCGGCGTCAAAAAAACGGACCAATTTCTCAAACCATTCCTGTGGGCTTTCATTTTCCGGCTCATAACCAGGCCGGAAAACAAGACTATAGTCGGCAGCTGCCACAATAGACATTGCATTGGCTGCGTCATCTGGAAGCAGTTTGTATTCCAGGATCTCAAAACCTTCTGACATCACTGCGTTTAAGCGGTCTATCATCTTTTTGGAATTTTCTGTATCTAACACCTCAATGTCCACATATTCGCCCTTACTGGTAATGCCTACACCTAAAGGTGCCGCAAAGGACATGATCTGATGAGGGCCGAAGCCTTCACTGTAGCGGATGTTCACTTCGGATCTGCGGATCGCCTTCTGGAAATAACGCATTACATCCAGGTGGCCGATGAATTTCATGGTGCCGTACTTACGAAATTTTATACGAATTTTCATCATTGTTTATATTGTTCCTTTTATTTGCATTAATCTGTCAATTTACATTATACCTTATTTACAGTCTTATCGTTTCTCAAAGCAGACACCGCCGCCGTACTTGGCAGCACCGCAACCAGAACATTTCTGACGGCAGTTTGGGGTCACTTTCGCATCCAGTGCATTCTGCCATTCTCTCTTTAAGAAATTCTTGGAAACACCGGCATCAATGAAATCCCACGGGAACAGCTCATCTAAGCTGCGCTCTCGTGTGGTATAAAAATCAATATCCACGCCACAGGTCTTAAATGCTTCCATCCAGACTTCATTTTTAAAGAATTCTGACCAGGAATCATAGATAGCGCCCTTGCGGTATGCTTCTTCGATCACAGCGCCTACACGGCGGTCGCCTCTTGCAAGGACACCCTCTAATACTGTTAATTCTGCTTCATGCCAGTTGTATTTTAAACTCTTAAAGTTCTTCATTTCACGGAACTTGCCGCGGACGATATTCGCGCGCTCTAAAAATTCTTCCTTAGTGCACATTCTTGCCCACTGGAATGGGGTAAATGG
>JBNMGK010000322.1:0-3382 GCA_050872205.1 Enterocloster sp. | reverse complement strand
GTCAGCGCCATGATCTCTTCCAGCCTGTGGGTCACATAAAGGACGGCAGTCCCTTTTGCCTTCAGGTTCTTTATAATAGAGAACAATAAATTCGCTTCCTTATCAGAAAGAGAAGCAGTAGGCTCATCTAAGATCATTAACTTGCAGTCGCTCATCATGGCCCGCAGGATCTCCACGCATTTCTTCTGTGCCGGGGTCATCTGGAAAATGGATTTCTTCAGGTCTAAATGGATCCCAAGCTCTTCCCCTTTTTTCTGAGCTGCCTTCTCCATTTCCTTCCACTGGATCAGACCGCCTTTTCGGGGATAAGGCCGTCCAAGCCAGATGTTTTCCAGTGCGGAAAATGCAGGTATCAGCACATGATCCTGGAAAATGATGTTAATGCCCAGTTCCCGGCTTTCTACCGGGCCGAAATCAGCAGGAAAAGGAGTACCATTCCAGGTCAGCTCCCCTCCGTTTTTTGTATACACGCCGCCTAAGATCTTGATGAATGTAGACTTTCCGGCGCCATTTTCACCTACCAGGCCGTGGATCTCCCCTTCTTTTAAAGAGAGATCCAATCCCTTAAGGGCATATACACCATTAAATGATTTGTCCAGTTTCTTTGCTTCTAACAGCATTCTTGCCACCTGCCATTTTCCATGATCTGATCATAATCTGTATCAGCAATAATTCCCCGTACCCCATTTAGGAGCACAGAGGACACATCCATTATTACTGTGCATTTTCCTGAGTAATAAGCTCTGCAGGAGCGTACATTTCACCTTTTTCAATGGTCTCTCCTGCATAATATTTTTCCATCTGCTGGCATACAATGTCAGCCATGCCTTCAAAATTCTGCTTTACAGTTGCCTTTAAGCAGGAACCGTCTTTGATCATCTGTACTGCCTGCTCATTTCCGTCAACACCGGTAACAACTACTTCGTCACGTCCTGCTTCTGCTAATGCCTTTGCAGCGCCGATTGCCGGCTCATCCCATGCTGCAAAAATAGCAGTTACAGAGTCCTTATCAGGATTTGCAGTCAGCAGGTTAGCAGTGATCTCTTCTGCGTCATTAATAGGCTGTTCAGCTGGTACATGCTGTTCTGTGATCAGCTGAATGTCAGGATATTCTTTAATAATGTCATCAAAAGCTTCACAACGTTTTACAACACCTGGATGAGGTCTGTGGGTGAGAGCGATCACAGTACCTTTTCCGCCCATCAGGTCATCAAAGAGGTAACGGACGATCAGTTCGCCCATCTGGTAGTTGTCGCTGGTAGCATTGACCTGCATTCCATCAATAAAACCGCTGTCGCAGCCAAATACAGGAATATCTGCGTCAAAAGCTTCTGTCAGCTGGTTGGCAACCTGGTTTGGGTCAGCGCTTACTAAAACAATGCCGTCAGTGCCGGAAGAAACCACATCTTCAATACGGCTTGCAAGCTCTGCAAAATCATTGGCAGTGTCGATCACGAACACTTCAGCGCCCTCAGCCTCTAAGTTATCCTTGATAAAGCCAGCCATCTGGTTGGTAGTAACAGAAGTAAGATAAGGGGTCATAACAGAGATCTTTTTGCCTGCAAGAGCAGAGCCGTCAGCAGTTTTTGCATCTGATTTGCTATCAGCTGCATCTTCAGAAGCTTTTTCAGTGTCTGTGGCAGCTTCTGTCTGTGCAGCAGTCTCAGTCTTTGGGGCAGTTGTTTCATCTGCTTCTGTAGAACAGCCTGTAAGCAGGATGCCGGTCAGCGCTGCAGCTGCAGCCAGAGTTAAGAAATTACGCATTTTTTTCATAGTGTTCTCCTCCTGAAATAAAAATTTTTGTTTGCCAGGGAATAAATCTGGGAATAAAAAAGTCCCGGACATGACTTTTACATCATGTCCGGGACGAATCGTTCGTGGTGCCACCCGAGTTCACAGATCTCGTTTAACATCTACGAATTGCTCCGCACGGTTGTGCTCCCGCAATTCTAAAAACATTCGTAATCCGCTCATTTTTTTCAAAAATGGCTACTTACTCATGTTTTTGCGGGTTCCAAAATCACAAATCCTCTTACAAGCAAGCTTGTATCGGATTTGTGACTTTTGAACCCTGATGTTAACAAAAAAAGCAGCTATCCCATAATCGGAATATCTGCCACCAATCTGTCTCATTTTCAGAGTACGGAAAGTTAAAAACTTCGATACCCTTATCCTTTAACGCAGGAATCACGGCCTCAGCTACTTGCTTCATGTGTTCGCCTGGCGTCTCACAAACCCATTCCATAAGGAACTCCATACTGCTTTCCACCACCAGCAGCTCTCTGTGATTTCATTCCAGATGTACTCTCTTTGCTCATCGACGTTACTTTTAAATTTTATGGTAATAAAGTAGCACAATTTATATTGACTGTCAATTATAAAATGAAGGATTTTTAAATTTGATTTGGAACAGGATTCCCAAAGGTTTTCAAAATATTGTCCAAATTACATTGACCGGGTCAGATATATGCTGTAACATAATAATAACGGAAGAGTAGTTCAGACCGTAAAAAGGAAAAACGGAGGGAATATCAAATGACAAGAGCGGAACTGAAGAGGAACGCGCGAGAAAAGCTGGGTGGAAAGTTGTTTGGACCTAACTGGGTCAATGCAGTTCTTGTAATGGCTATATTTTATATATTGACCACTGCAGTAAACGGTATTGCCGGCTTTGGTACACTGATCATGCTGGTGATCGGAGGCCCTATCAGCTATGGTGTGGCTAAATTGTTTTTACAGCAATGTGATGACGGGCAGAAAATGAGTCCAGGAGATGCATTTAAAGGATTTTCAGAGGATTTTGGCGGGAATTTTATCTTATATCTGTTAAGAGCCGTTTTCATTGCTCTGTGGTCGATCTTACTGATCATCCCAGGTATTGTAAAAATGTATTCTTATTCCATGGCATTTTTTGTAAAAGCAGATCATCCATCCTATAACTGGAAGCAGTGCCTGGATGCCAGCAGCGAACTGACCTACGGACATAAGTGGGAACTGTTTGTGCTGGATCTTAGCTTTATCGGCTGGCAGATCGTAGGAAGCCTGTGTTTAGGCATCGGAACTTTCTGGGTCAATGCTTACAGAGAAGCTACCATTGTAGAGTATTACAGATATTGGGAAAGTAATCAGGTGGTTGACAGAGATTTTTAAACAGAATTTTTGATTAAAACAGACAAGTGGCACCTCTTAATGAGATGCCACTTTTTTCGCTGTTTTTAATTACTGCTGCTGAGCCTTATACTGCTCTAAAGCAGTTGCCAGCTGATCAGGACAGGAAGTTGGGCGTGGGCCGCACTTAATGCCTTTCATACGCTTGATGGCTTCATCAATATCCATTCCTTCAACCAGTGCTGCAACGCCCTGGGTATTGCCGGAGCAGCCG
>JBNMGK010000045.1:0-12933 GCA_050872205.1 Enterocloster sp. | reverse complement strand
GTAATGATCACAGTCTCAATACTCTTTCCCTGCCAGTCTTCTAACTTCTCAACATACTGGGTAGATAACTGGGAAGCCGGGATAAATGCTCTTACTTCATCTATATAAGCAACAACTCCGCCTTTTACTGCCTCAGAGATCTTAACCTTTACTACAGTACGGTCTGCCATCATCTGTGCAAACTCAGCCCACTTTTCGCCTTCTGCATCATCCGTTTCCGGAAGTTCAAAATGTCTCTCATCAAATGCCTTATAGGATGCTTCCAGCTCAGCTGCGTAATCTTCCATGGTCTCTACTGGTGCTTCTTCTTTTACTTCTGCTTCCTGCTGTTTGTTCAGTTCTTCGCTCATTGTTTTCTCCTCCGCTTTTTTTCTTTTTTCCCCTTTATACTCATGAACCCCGCGCTGGCGCGCTCCACTGTCTGCTGTCGCAGACGGTTCATTCGTTAATGGTTCGTAAAAAACAAATGTCTGCTTCGCAGCCGCTTGTTTTTCCCTTCACTCATTACATTATACCTTATACGTCTTGCACATTTCCATAGTTTTCTTGGGAAAATTGCGCCAGTTTTTTCTTTTTTTCGCTCTTTTCTCCCTTAATTCCCTATGCTATACTTGCTTTGACATCTAATTTTTAACAGTAAGAGGTATTTTGCATCCATGAAAGATATTTTAGACCTTCACACACATACCATTGCCAGCGGCCATGCTTACAACACTTTATATGAAATGGCACAGGCTGCAGCTGATAAAGGGCTGGCCCTTTACGGCTGTTCGGAACATGCCCCTGCCATGCCTGGTTCCTGTCATGAATTTTATTTTACCAATTTCAGGGTACTTCCAAGAGTGATCCGAGGCGTGCCGGTGCTTATGGGCGCAGAACTGAACATTCTGGATTTTGAGGGAAATGTAGACCTGGATGAATATTATTTAAAGAAGATCGACTACGCAGTTGCCAGTCTCCACACTCCCTGCATTGACAATCATGGTTCCGTTGCCGATTACACAAGGGCCTATCTCCATGTGCTGGAAAATCCTTATATACATATCATCGGGCATCCTGATGACTCAAGGCTTCCTGCTGACTGGGCAGAAGTAGCGAAAGCGGCGGCTGAGAACCACAAATTACTGGAAGTAAACAATACCTCCTTAAGTCCTTTAAGCTCACGCAAAGGCGCAAAGGAAAATTACCTGCAGCTTTTAAAAGCCTGTATGCGCTATGGCACTTCTATCATCATTGACAGCGATGCCCACTGCGAGGCAGATGTAGGAAACCACGTTTACGCCCATGCATTTTTAAAGGAAATAGATTTCCCTGAAGAACTGATCGTCAACACTTCTTTAGAAAAAGCGGCTGACTATATTCCTAAATTAAAACAGCTCCTTGCTGAAAATGAAATGTTTCGTAAAGCCGCAGAAAGGAACACAGTCTTATGATCAACTTTCTGAACCTGGAATATTTCCTGGTAGCAGCTGAAGAATTAAATTTTACCAGAGCTGCCAAGCGGCTTTATATTTCCCAACAGTCATTAAGCAACCATATTTCCAACCTGGAAAAGGAATTTGACGTTGTCTTATTTAACCGTACTTCCCCGCTGACACTGACCTATGCGGGACAGGCCCTTCAGACCCGAGCCAAAGAGCTTTTAGACTTAAAAGATGAGACTTATAAAGAGATCGCCGACATAAAGGACTTCTCCACAGGTCAGCTTTCTATCGGTGTTTCCCATACCAGAGGCCGTTTCATCCTTCCTGAGATCCTTCCTACCTACCAAAGTGAATTTCCGGGAATTGAACTGCATCTGGCAGAAGGAAATTCCAGTGAGCTGGCAAATGACCTGCTCCACGGAAACATTGATCTGATGATCGACCTTCTTCCATTTACAGCCGAAAATGTGGCTACTGTTCCTATTTGCAGGGAAGAGATCCTTTTAGTGGTTCCTGACGAAGTGATCCGCAAAGCCTATCCGGACCGTTTTGAGGAGATCAAAAAAAAGCTTTACCAGTCTGCGGATGTACGTCTTCTGGAGAACTGCCCCTTTGTCCTGTTAAAAAAAGGAAACCGGGTGCGTACCATTGCAGATGAAATCTTTGAAGACTCCCAGATCTCTCCCCATATTGTCCTGGAAACAGAAAATATTGAAACCGTACTGGCTTTAAGTGCCCAGGGAATGGGAATTACCTTCTACCCCCGTATGTTCATGTCCTCCAAACAAAGCTTAAACGCCTACAAGGACTCCCTTATGGACCAGTCAGGCCTGAACCTGTTTTCCTTAAATTATCCAAGAGCACATGGTACTCTGGCTATCGGCTACCACAAAGGCCACTACATGTCCCGGGCCACCCATGAATTCATCCGCATTGCCCTGGAGCACATCCCATCTGCCGCAGGGCTGCCACTGAGCGCTGACTCGATTTGACACTTTTTAAAAGAAAGGAAAAGTCACCCTTGACTTTCCCTTTCTTTTTTGCTATATTGAAACAGTAATCATTATTGTTATTAAATTTTATCAATAAAGGGACGCCTATGAAAACATTAAAGTATAGCCGTCAGAGAGAATCCATCAAAGCCAACCTGATGAGCAGACACGATCATCCCACGGCAGACGCCCTATACGCCAGCATCCGGGAGGAATTTCCAAATATCAGTCTGGGGACTGTATACCGGAACCTGAACCTGCTGGTGGAGACAGGTGAGATCCTGAAGCTGACCTGTGGAAACGGTCCGGATCACTATGACGGAAATGTCGCGCCTCACTACCATTTCGTATGCAGGGAGTGCGGACAGGTCTACGATATGGACCTGGATGAGATGACCGATCTGAACGCTTCTGTCCAGGCCAAAGCACCTGGAAAGATCGACAGCCATTCCATTTTATTTTACGGTCGCTGCGAACACTGTATGGAAAAAGACGAGGCAGAGAATACTCTTAAGAAAAGCAGCTAAAAAACACCAGCGCATAGCTGAACTTTTAGAGAAATAAATCAAAGTAAATGAGAATTTCTCTTGACAAACAGAACAAAATGTATTATATTAATATCAGTAATCATTACTATTATTGATTACAAAAAAGAAACACTACAGGAGGCCAGAAAGGTCCGGTCTCCTATACAACTAAATTTTAATCTAAAAGAGAAAAGGAGAATATCATTATGAAGAAATGGGTTTGTACAGTATGCGGTTACGTTTATGAGGGAGAGCAGGCACCTGAGAAATGTCCACAGTGTGGCGTTCCGGCTTCCAAGTTCAAAGAGCAGTCTGCTGATGAGACCAGCTGGGCATGCGAGCATGAAGTAGGTGTTGCACAGGGTTCCCCAGAAGATATCATGGCTGATTTAAGAGCTAACTTTGAAGGTGAGTGCTCTGAGGTTGGTATGTATCTGGCTATGGCTCGTGTTGCCCACAGAGAAGGCTATCCAGAGATCGGTCTGTACTGGGAGAAAGCAGCTTACGAAGAGGCTGAGCATGCAGCTAAGTTTGCTGAACTGTTAGGCGAAGTTGTTACTCCATCTACCAAGAAGAACCTGGAAATGAGAGTTGCTGCTGAGAACGGCGCTACTGCTGGTAAGTTTGACCTGGCTAAGAGAGCAAAAGCAGCTAACCTGGATGCAATCCATGACACTGTTTATGAAATGGCAAAAGACGAAGCTCGTCACGGAAGAGCATTCGCAGGTCTGTTAAAGAGATACTTTGGCTAATCAATAAAGTTTGATTTTTGAAAGATACTGAAACGTCCTGAAAAAGGCGGTCCGGCTATAAACCGGATCGCCTTTTTGCATGTCTTTATCATATTGTTACAGTTCATCCATGACATCTTTATTGTCTATTCATTTTTGCAGATCATCCGCTTTATCTGGATAATAGCTGTAGGAATGAACGCAAGACCGATCACCTGTCCATAAGCGGCCGCTGTCATAGTCTGCACCTGGAACAGGCCATGTAAGCCAGGAATCGCCAGTACCAGAAGCAAAAGCACTGCACCTGCAGCAAAAGCATAAATACTATATGGATTGGTAGTAAATCCCAGCTTGAAAATAGATTTCTTGCCTCTGCAGTTAAAACCATGGAACAATCTTGCCAGTGTCAAAGTGGAAAATGCCATAGTAGACGCCATAGCCGCGCCATTTCTTAAGCCCAGATAAAAGGCAGTAATAACCGCTACAGCGATCATTGCGCCCTGGGATATCATTTTTACCATAAACTCCTTTGTCATAAGACCTTCTTTCGGATCTCTTGGCTTTTCTCTTAAAAGACCTTCATCTGCCGGTTCCATGCCAATGGCAAGTGCCGGAAGGGAGTCTGTAAGCAGATTGATAAATAATAACTGAACCGGGGCAAATGGTACTGGCAGCGCCATAAGGGATGTATAAAGCACTGCGAAAATAGCAGCTGTATTGCCAGAAAGAAGATACAGCACTGCATTTTTAATATTCCTGTATACATTCCGTCCATTTGCAACCGCCTTGATGATCGTAGCAAAGTTATCATCTGCAAGGATCATAGCCGCCGCGTCTTTTGAAACCTCCGTTCCGGTAATTCCCATGGCTACGCCAATATCTGCTTTCTTTAAAGCAGGGGCATCATTGACGCCATCACCAGTCATGGACACAATATTTCCACGTCTCTGCCAGCCGTCTACAATACGGATCTTATTTTCCGGTGAAACTCTGGCATAAACCGATATTTTATCGATCTTTTCATCCAGCTCCGCATCACTTAAAGCATCTAACTCCATTCCCGTAAGAGCCAGGTCCCCGTCCTTAAAAATGCCGATCTGGCGCGCAATGGCAGTAGCTGTCACCTTGTGGTCTCCTGTGATCATAACCGTTTTAATACCCGCCCGGGCGGCCTCTGCCACTGCCTTTACAGACTCTGGTCTTGGTGGATCAACCATGGAAATAAGTCCTAAAAAGGTATAACCGCATTCCGCGCCAGCACACAGAACCTCTTCTGACTCTTTATAGGCAAATGCCAGCACACGAAGCCCATTTTCTGAAAATCTCTGGTTCTGCAGGCGGATCTTTTCTTTTTCCTCTTCTGTCATTGGACGGATGCCGTCACTGTAGCGCACATTCACACAGCGGTCTAACAGCACATCTACAGCACCCTTTGTAAGGATCGTAGGAATACCATGGATATGGTATTTGGTGCTCATCAGTTTCCGGTCAGAGTCAAAAGGAACCTCTTCCATACGGCACATTACATTTCTCAGGACATCTTCATGGACACCGGATTTCCCCAAATAGCTTTCCGGAAGAACCTGGATGTTACGGAACATTTCAAGAAGGGCATATTCTGTAGGATCGCCAATGCCTTTTCCGTCCACAATACTGGAGTCATTGGTAAGCACTGCGTCATAAAGCAGGTATCGCTGGGTCTGATCTGTAATATCCAGGTCTGTTCCATTTATGACTTTTCCGTCTACATATACCTGCTGAACCGTCATTTTGTTCTGGGTCAGAGTACCTGTTTTGTCAGAACAGATCACAGACACACTTCCCAGGCTTTCCACTGCCTTTAATTTCTTGATAATGGCATTTTCCTTTGCCATTTTCTGGGTACCGAAAGCCTGGACAATGGTCACGATAGAGGTAAGCGCTTCCGGGATCGCTGCTACAGCTAAAGCCACTGCAAAAAGCAGGGAATCAAGAAGTGTCATTTTACGGAACATACAAAGGGCAAATACCAGAGCACAGACTACCATGATCAGCACTGCCAGCTTCCCGCTGAACTGATCCAGGCTTTTTTGCAGCGGTGTTTTCCGTTCCTCTGCGCTGTTCATCAGCCCAGCAATCTTTCCAATCTCTGTGTTCATACCGGTTGCTGTAACCAGAACTGTGGCTCTTCCATAAGCCACCAGACTGCCGGAGTAAACCATGTTGGTGCGGTCTGCCAGCGCCACTTCACCTTTAAGTGCCATTTCCTGTTTATCTACATTGGTGGACTCTCCTGTAAGGGAGCTTTCATTGACCTGAAGGGAATAATTATGAAGGATCCTTCCGTCTGCAGCCACCATGTCCCCGGCTTCCAGCTCCAAAATATCTCCCGGAACCACATCTTTTGCCGGTATCTCCTGCTTTCTGCCCTCTCTTATGACCTTTGCATCCGGCGCAGATAGCTGTTTTAAGCTCTCTAAGGACTTTTCCGCCTTTATATGCTGTACCGTTCCAAGGACTGCGTTCATCACAAGGACTGCGAAAATAACAATGGTGCTTTCTTCATTTCCTGAAAACATGGATATAATGGCTGCACCAATAAGGATCACTACCATTAAATCCTTAAACTGGTCTAAAAACACCTGAAAAGCGCTTTTCTTTTTCTCCTCTAAGAGCACATTTTCTCCTGTTTTCAGACGTATTTTCTCCGCCTGCTCTGTAGTTAGACCCTGCTCTGATGCCTGACAGGCATTTAGTGCCTCCTCAGGTGACAGGTTCCACATATTTTTTTCTGTCATAATGCTCCACTCCTTTGTTTTAGTATGCCTGGAAATGTTCTAAAAATCAAAAAAAGCGGGACTTTTATTGCACAAAAAATATGCAATAAAAGTCTCGCTCCATTTACATGTGTACTGTCCGGCTGCAGGTCTAATGTATCTTCATTATCCTGCCGCGTGATGACGACCAGCACAACACCGGATGACCGGTGTGAACTACTCCCTGATATCTAAATTTAAAATACCACAGCCCGCTGCAAAATGTCAACAGGTCTGATCTTAATTTTACAGCTTTTTATACTATAGCTTATGCGCCCATTTCCTTATCTGTACCGCTTTTTCATGGAAAATCCGCGGCCGCTTACTTCGCTGACACGGTTTACCACCATAAAGCTTTCCGGGTCAATGGTATGGATCAGTTTTTCGATCTTAGGCACTTCTCTGTTTGATATCACGCTGAAGATCATCTGGGTCTGCTGCTTTAAGTAACCGGTTTCACCAGATAACATGGTCACGCCGCGGTCCATTTCCGCTAAAATGGCTTCCCGGATCTCCTGGGCATGTTCGCTGATGACTCTTACCTCGGTCCGGGTGGTTCCCATAAGCATAAGCTTATCTAAAACTAAGGTATAGGTCATAACAAGGATCAGACCATAAAGCACCTTTTCCGGTGGATTTCCTACTGCCTGAGCCAGTAAGATGCAAAAATCAAACACATACATGGAAACAGACACTGGTATCTTAAAATAATGGTTCAGCACCAGAGGTGGAATATCCATTCCTCCTGTAGAAGCACCTGCGCGGATCACAATACCTAAGGAACCGCCAATTCCAAGGCCGGAAAAAACAGTGCATAAAAACAGATCCTGGGTCAGCACCAGATCCCCAAAGACCTTCTCAAAAAATCCCAGTGCAATGGGATATACAAAGGTACTTACAACCGTAGTAAGAGCAAATTTCCGCCCCATGACCTTCCAGCCGATGAGAAGCATCGCCACATTAAATATAAGTACAAAGGTTGCCACCGGCACCCCAAAGGCGCGGTTTAATGCCAGACCAATACCTGTGGTTCCTCCTGTCAGCAGCCCCGCCGGCATCAGAAACAGCTTTACTGCCAGTGCATACAGTATATTTCCCAGTATGACCACAAACAGGGACACTGCCTTCTGTGCATGGTCCTTCCAGTTTTCTGCGTTTGTTTCCATTGTAATTTCCTCCTAAAAAAAGAAAAACGCCTGTCAGGGAATTTTCCCTAACAGACGTGGATCAAGGCTTTTGCCTAATACGTATTCAAGTATAAAGAATGAAACTCATTCTGTCAAGACAGCTCCAACCGGAAATATTTTATGAAGCTTTTTACTGATAATCATTTATAAGGAACAAGGGTTTGATCGCCATGATCTCATCGTATTCTTCCTGAGACACCTGAACCTGGGAATTGGCCTTTTTCAGGTCTTCCTTTACCTGTTCTAAGGCTTTCTGCTGGCTGTCTGCCTGTCCTTTTCGGATCACTTTGATCATCCAGTCAATGGTAACCGGATGAAGATAACGGAAAGGTACCAGAATCGCTTCCGGACAGTCTTTTCCATATTTTTCCACTTCTCCTTCTGCCTTTGCAAGCCGGTGTTCAATGGCTTTCCGATTGTTACGGCTGGTAGGCATTACATTGGCTCCGGAGAAAAGAAAGATCGCCGCAATGCCAAACAAAACAAACCATACTGCAAAAGGTGCCTGGGTCCTAAAGGAAATGATCCCGTAAACCAACGCCGCCATACCTAACAGAACGAAAAATAAAGCACCCCATTTATAATATGGCTTTGTCTGTTCATACGTACGTTTCTTACGGGCTGCGTTGGAATATTCCGTAAACAGAACCGACTCCTGTTCCAGATAATCTTTTGTGCGCAGAAGCTGTCCTACAGTTTCCTCTGCTTTTTCTGTTAAAGCCACTGGTTTTTCCTGCTCCTGCAGCCTTCTTTCTTCTTCCATACGGACTTCTGCTGCATGACTGACTGTTTTGATCTGAGGAAAATCCTGTCGGATCCAGGAAAGAAACAGATCTACCTGATCTTCATATTTAAAATTACACTGTTTTTCCTTTCCGTCCTCGTATACAACTACCAGATACGGGATCGTAGCAAAAATACCCTTTCCGCTGAAACCGCCCTTACTCATGGCAACACGTTTAAAAACACGGGAGACGGACTTTACTGGCACATAATACTGACGGTCAATATAAAAGCTGTTTAAGTACAGCGCCTTTTTGCCGATCCCACATGGACCGATCTTTCTGCAGTTTTTTCGATCCTCCAGAAGCTCCTCTTCAGATAATCCATTATTTCCCAGTTTTTGCGGCTTTAAGAACATACCAATCCGCCTCCCTTTTTATGTCACATATTGTTTCTTTCTCTTATCCTGTTATGCAGCCTGCTGCTGTTTTTTAGTTGCATGAAGGAAAATTCCCAGGAATACAACTGCCAGGATCAGGCCAGCCGGATATGCAACGCCAACACCTAAATTCAGGCATTCCGGCGCACAGAAGAAGTAGGTCATAGATACTGCACTCATGAAAGTACCAGGTACTGCTGCGATCCAGTAATTCTTCTTTGCCTTATACAGATACATTGCTGCAGTCCACAGAACGATCATTGCCAGTGTCTGGTTGGTCCAGCTGAAATATCTCCATACGATACTGTAATCCATATGTCCTACAATAGCTCCAACACCTAACAGCGGAACGCACAGATATAAACGGTTCTTCCACTGTTTCTGGTCGATCTTAAACCAGTCAGCCAATGTCAGACGGGCACTTCTGAATGCTGTATCACCAGAAGTGATCGGGCATGCGATAACACCTAACATTGCAAGGGCAATACCGATGCCGCCCATTGTTTTCTTGCATACATCATAGATCGCTGCTGACTGACCATTCTTCATGATCTCAGCAAGACCTGTATTCAGACCACCTGTTACCTCATATAAGGAACAGCCTGCTGCAGCCCAGATCAGTGCGATCACACCTTCACATACCATAGCGCCGTAAAATACAAAATGTCCCTGTTTTTCTGACTTCATGCAGCGTGCCATCAAAGGAGACTGTGTTGCATGGAAACCGGAAATGGCACCGCAGGCAACAGTAATAAACATAAAGCTCCAGATTGGAGTTGCGCTTGGATGCATATTCCTGAAGTTTGCCCAGATCTCCGGGATCGTATATTCCGGTTTTGTGAAAATACCAAATGCAACGCCCAATGCCATGATGATCAGGCAGATGCCAAAGAGCGGATAGATCTTACCAATGATCTTATCAATAGAAATAAAGGTTGCGATAAAGTAATAAGCAAGGATGATCCACAGCCAGAACTCTTTGTTAGTTGCCAGTCCACTTACACCGCTATTTCCAAACAGAGTTACGATCAGCCCTGCAGGTCCTACTGCAAATACCGTACCTACCATAACAAGAAGAACAACGCTGAATACACGCATTACATTCTGCATCAAATGTCCCAGATAAATACCACATACCTCAGAAATAGATGCACCGTTATTTCTCTCGGACATCATACCTGAGAAGAAGTCATGGACACCACCTGCAAAAATAGTACCAAATGTGATCCATAAAAATACAACCGGTCCCCAGAGAGCACCCTGAAGAGCACCAAAGATCGGTCCCAGTCCAGCTATACTTAAAAGCTGGATCAGAAACAGCTTCCACTGGGGCATGACCACATAATCCACACCATCATTGATCCTTACCGCCGGTGTTTCACGATCGTCCGGGCTAAAAATGTTGTTTACAATATTACCATAAACAAAATAGCCCCCGATCAGCAAAACCAGACAAATGATAAAACTTAACATATGTCCCCCTCCTTTATATTGTTTATTTGTACATTTTGCTCAATGTTTTTCTTCGAGCGTCCTTATTGTACTTCTAAAAATACAATTTTAAAAGAGTTTTTGCATGAACGGCAGTCCAGCATACATAAACGACAATCCTGACGGAATAAACTGCAGTCCTGTCTGTATTATATGTTCAAGATCTGTTTTAAAGTTTTTAATTTTTCTCTTCCAACAGGAAGAACTATGTTTTCATACCCCTTTAATTTCAGTGCAAGACCATTTCCGGTCCACGGGAATATTTCTGTAATATATTCCAGATTTACCAGATAGCTTTTGTGGATCCTGAAAAAGCCATATGGCTGCAGCTTTTTCTCTAAATCTCCTAACAGCTGATTTACCTCACAATTTCCTGTTTTTGTGTGGATCAGCGTTCCTCGCCCCTGTGTTTCCCCGTATATGATCTGGGACACATCCAAAAATCGGATACTGTGGTTTATCTGGATCGGGATCCTGGCAGATGCAGCAGCCGCCACTCCCCGGACTGTTTCTGTTGTCTCCTGGTCCTGACTGGAATTTTTCATGCATTTTTCCAGCACATGGCGCACACGATCGGGATCAAAAGGCTTTAAGATATAGTCATCGATCTCCATTTCAAATGCCTTGGCTGCATACTGGGAATAGGCAGTGGCAAATACGATCTTTGCCTGGGGGATCAGCTTTTTTACTGTTGCTGCCAGAGTTGTTCCTTCCATATCATTCAAATTAATATCAATAAAAATGATGTCAAAATCGCCTTCTTCGTTGAACAGTTCTAATGCTCCCCCTCCGCTGTCTGCTTCCTTTACAACGCAGTCTGGCTTTACATCTAAAATCTGGCTGATCAGTTCTCTTCTTGCCGGACGTTCATCATCAATTACTGCTATTTTCATTTGTTTTCCCCACTTTTCCTGATTTTTGCATTTCTTTATTGTCACTCTACATAGGTTGTTTCCGGTATATCAAAGGAAACACAGGCGCCCTCCTGCGTATTCTGAAGCAAAAGGCCGTTCTCATTTCCATAAATACTCTTTAAGCGCTCATGTACATTTTTAAGTCCCACTCTGTTTCCATTTTCCCCATAGTAGAACTGTTCCAGCACTTCTTTTGGAAATCCTTTTCCATGATCTTTTACTGCGATCTGTACACATTTATGCCCATGGGCATCTTTTGCGTAAAAAGCCTGGATCAAAACCGTACGTACTCCATTTTTATCTGCTCCGTACCGAATGGCATTTTCCACCAGAGGCTGCAGGATAAAAGAAGGCACCATACAATCCAGTCCCTCTTCAATATCCATAGTAACCTGAAGTTTCTCCTCAAATCTGGCTTTTTCCAGCTCCAGATATGTATTAACATGATAAAGTTCTGTATGTAAATTTAACATATACTGCTCATTTTCCAGCGTCTGCCTGTAATAAGAAGCCAGCGTAAGCAATAGCTCTCTTGCTCTCTCTGCATTTTCACGACAGATAAAAGAGATCGTATTCAGGGCATTATACAGAAAATGAGGATTGACCTGAGACTGCAGCGCTTTTAATTCTGCCTGTCTGCGAAGCTTCTTCTGATATTCCAGATTAGATAATTCCAGCTGGGCAGAAAACAGTCTTGCCAGCTCTTCCATAAATTTCAGATCCACCTGCACAGCATGTCTGCGCTTTTTTAACACAATCGTCATTCCACCAATGGCATGCTCTCCTTCTAACAGCGGTGCTGTTACAATGATCTGGTCCTTTAACACTTTTTTCAAACTTTCAGGAAAGTCTGCCTGTTGAAAATAAGTAGGTTTCAGATCTGTAACAGATTGTAATACAGGTATCAGAAAACCAGGATCTTCCAGACATTCATAGGATTTTTTTGTCTGGATCGCAAGAATCTTTTCTGTATCCGTGATCACTACTGCTGAACAGGTAATTGAATGAAAAATGATCTGTGCAGCTGCTTCCATATCTTCTTTGCTTCCGAGACCTTTTCTTAAATGGGGCAGACTCTGCTCCACGATCCCGAAACACAGGCGCATTTTCTCTGCAAACTGACTCTCTTCCCGGATAAATACCATGTCAAATGTACGTAAGAAAATAAGCATACCACAGGAATTCATCATGATCATGGGAATGGCGATCTGACGGACCAGGTGCCAGGCTGCGTCAAAAGGTTTTGAGATCAGAAGAATGATGACCATCTGGCCTACTTCCGCTACCGCTGTAAGCACAAATATACCTGCCTGCTTCATTTTTCCTGATTTAAACCTTGCAGAAAATACAGACCCTAAAATTCCTTCAAACAAAGTAGACACAGCACAGGATACAGCTGTAAATCCGCCAATATCAAACAGATACCGGTGAAGACCTGCGATCAGTGCCGTCAGCAGTCCCACATAAGGGCCGCCCAAAAGTCCCGCTGCCAGTACACCGATCACACGGGTATTAATGATCGCCCCCTCTGTAGGTGTTCCTGTGTACGTGGACACAATACTGATAATACCAAAGATCACCGCAAGTGCTGTTTTTGAAAAAATACTGCTTTGTTCCTCCAGAAACAGATCCCTTACAAACTCCAGGTTCGTAAGAAGGGCTGCGATCAGCACAAGAAGTCCAATATTTAAAAGCATGTTAAAATAGGTT
>JBNMGK010000085.1:0-8909 GCA_050872205.1 Enterocloster sp. | reverse complement strand
TTCATATCCTCACGCTGTGCCAGTTCTTTTCCAATGGTATCCGGGATACCGCCCATACCGATCTGTACTGTATCTCCATGCTTGATGTATGGAAGGATCTGATGCGCGATCTCCTGATCGATCTTTCCTGCATTGATACCGCCTGACGGAGGAACCAGAGTTCTGTCCCATTCGCTGATATAATCCAGTCTGCTTACATGGATCTTTACTTTGTCGTCCTTTCCTCTTGCAATACTTGCGTTCTTATTGATCACTGCAAATACTTTTGTCATAGTAGACAGACGGGTCACAAGTGGGTTGTAGCTGACTCCCTGTACACCTACATTACAATATCCGTCTTCATCTGGCGGAGCCACTTCCATTACAATGGCATTGCAGTGATACACCCGCTCCAAAACCGGGATCACTTTTGAAAACGGGATTGATAACAGGTCAATATTGTCTGCATACGCACGCTCAACACCACCATAAAACAGATCTATGTAGTGGAATGCTTTTTTGTATTCCGGACCTGTGATCACCTTTGGCACTTCTGCGATCATATTACTGATCAGAGTTACATCCTCCAGTTCATCCTTACGTTCTGCCAGAAGATCCAGAAATCTGTAGGGAAGTCCTGTAGTAGTATTGAGCCATATGGTATCTCCTGACTCAACCTGTTTCACAGCTTCCTCCAATGGCATCAGGTGATCTTCGTAATACTTTCTCCAGTTTTTCATAAGGTCATCTCTCCTTTTCTTTGTTTGTGAAGTTTTTCTCCATCTGTATTTATATATAAGCAATAAACGTGCCAACTCTGTTTTTGCCTTATTTTTAGACAAATTGTATGATTTTTCATCTACATTTTGTTTACTATTACTATTATTTTGTTTCGATGTGTTCCATCCTTTTTTCTCAAAGAAACACTTTGTATCTCAAATGGTGCTGTTTGTATCATATTTGTTTTTGTATCTATAAAACAAAAAAGACAGCAGTTCCAATCATCTGCCGTCTTTTTTGCATATACATTCACTATTTGCTTTTTATCTAATTTTCTGCACTTCCGTATAACCGCCGGATCGTAGTCTGGTCACGTTTTCCCATTACATTCTTGGGGATCTCTTTTACAATGGTAACATACCTGGGGATTTTAATAGAAGAAATATGTTCTTTCATAAATTCCTTGAAAGCTGCCACGTCGATCTTTTCCCCTTCTTTTTCTACCAGAAGGGCTCTGCCTACTTCTCCCCATCTGGCATCCGGGACTCCGATCAGACAGCAATCTTCTACTCCCGGACATTTCCGTATCACTTCTTCTACTTCCAGAGGAAAAATATTTTCGCCGCCTGATATAAACATATTCTTTTTTCTTCCGCAGATATAATAAAAGCCATCTTTATCTCTGTAGCCTACATCCCCGGAATGTGCCCAGCCATCCACCAGTACCTTTTCCGTTTCTTCCTGATGTTTCCAATATCCGGAGAACAAAAGAGGGCTTCTGAAGATCATTTCGCCCGGTGTACCTTCTTCAACATCATGGCCTTCCTCATCTACGATCCTTACTTCATTAAAATACATGGGTTTTCCACAGGAATTCCATTTGTCCTGTATCTCTTCCATGGTCATATCCTGTGCCGGGAAGAACATATTATTAGCACCAAGTTCTGTCATTCCATAGGTATTAAACAGCTTTGTACCTTTATTCCAATACAGTTCCAACGTCTGGCGCGCAATAGCTGCTGCCGAAGAAAACAGCAGTTCAAAGCATGAAAAGTCTGTTTTTTCAAAATCTTCATGTTTTGCCATTGCTTTATACATGGTTTCTACTGCTCCCATTAATGTAGGGCGCTCTTCCCTGATGATACGCAGAGTCTTTCCCGGCTCAAACCGCCCTGGGATAATAACCCTTCCGCCGATCAGCAGCATGCAAAGTGTAAATGCATTCCAGCCACCAATATGGAATAAAGGAAGAAAGATCACAACACTGTCTCTTGCAGACAATTTTGCGCTTGCTACTTCTGAGATCGCGCCACAGATCAGCGAACGCCAGCTGATCATAGCCGCTTTCGGAATGCCTGTAGTACCTCCTGTATGGACCAGCATGGCAATATCTTCCAGATGCGGTCTTTCATAGGACACATGGTCAGGCGCATCTTCCTTTAAGATCTCTTCATAACTGCACCAGTCATCATCTGACTTTTCGCCAAGGGAAATAAATTTACATTCCGGGAATGCCAGCCTCAGGCTTTTCATGGTATATCCGTACTCTTCTGCATAAAACAATGCACAGGGCCTTTCATTTTCCATCATCCCCATAAGTTCTTTGTCTTTTAACATGCAGTTATAGGTAGCCAGTATCACTCCTGTTTTACTGGCTGCAAAAAACAGATCAAAAATAGGCATGGAATTCTGTGTACAGACCCCAATACGATCTCCTTTTTTGACTCCCAGTTTTTCTTTTAAAAACCAGGCCAGCTGTGTGGACCTGTGCTCCAGGTCCTTGTAGCTGTATCTGTGTCCTGTCTCAAATTCATAAACTGCCTCTGCATCTCCAGAAGCCCGCATACGAAAATAACTCAGATCAGGAAGTCCTTCCCCGTTTAACATCATAATTTATCCCCTTTGTCTATGTAATGTGATCTACAACAGTTCAAAAATACCGGCAGCTCCCATTCCGCCTCCAATGCACATGCTTACCAGACCATAACGTACTTTTCTGCGTCTCATTTCTGATAATAATTTTACAGAAAGCAGCGTTCCTGTGCATCCAAGGGGATGTCCCATAGCAATGGCACCGCCATTTACATTTACGATTTCTTCATTCAGCCCCAGTTCTTTAATACATGCCAGTGACTGGGAAGCAAAAGCTTCATTTAATTCGATCAGACCAATATCATTTAATGTAAGTCCTGCTATTTTTAATGCTTTCGGGATCGCCGCCACCGGTCCGATGCCCATGTACGCCGGATCCACTCCAACTGCCGCAAAACTTACAAAACGGGCGATCGGTGCTGCATCCAGTTCTTTCATTTTTTCACCGGACATTAAGACCATCATAGCAGCTGCATCATTCATCTGAGATGAATTTCCTGCTGTTACAGTTCCATTCTTCTTAAACACCGGTCTCAGCTTTCCAAGACTTTCCATGGATACATTGGGTCTGATCCCCTCATCTTTGCTGAAACGTTCTTTAATAGAGATCAGTTTTCCAGAAGGATCTTTTATCACTTTTACAGCATCAACAGGGATGATCTGATCATCAAACAGACCATTTTTCTGAGCTGCGTCAGCTTTTTTATGGCTTCTTACAGCAAAAGCGTCCTGTTCTTCTCTTGTGATCCCATATTTGTCTGCAACATTTTCTGCTGTGATCCCCATAGGTGTCTGTTTATCAGGCGTATTATCCATCAGATATGGTGAAGGCGTCATAAGATTCCCGATCATAGGAACCTTACTCATGGATTCCACACCGCCTACCAGCATAACATCTGCCTGGCCCGCCATAATAGCATTGGAACCCGTTGCAATACTTTGAAGGCCGGAAGAACAAAAACGGTTGACCGTCTGTCCCGGTATGCAATCCGGCAGTCCCGCCCGCAGGATCAGATTTCTACCCAGATTGGAACCCTGTTCTGCCTCTGGAAATGCACACCCTAATATCATATCATCAATATCTTTTGGGTCAAGCTGTGGGATCTTCGGAAGTACTCCCTGTATGATCTGTACAGCAATTTCTTCCGGGCGTGTATCCTTTAAAGAACCTTTCTTTGCCTTTCCTACTGCACTGCGTCCACACGCAGCCACAAAAGCGTCTCTAAACATTTCTGCATCCTCCTTTTTCCTAATTTGCCAGACGTTTTCCTGTCTGCAGCATGTATTCTATACGCTGTTGTGTCTTTTCCTCGCCCAGCAAAGATAAAAATGCTTCACATTCCAGATCCAGAATATGCTGTTCGTTTACCACTGTTCCAGAAGGCAGGTCCCCGCCTGTAATAATAGAAGCGATCTTTCTTGCAATATGGGCATCATGTTTTGACATAAACTTTCCTTCTTCCAGAGGAAGCAGCTCAAACATCAGTTCTGAACGCCCATAATCTCCCATTACTTTGATCTTGGGCTCCATTGGCGGATGATATCCCCAATCTGCCAGTTCCAGTACTTTCTTTTTAGCCCGTTCCAGTAATTCCGGACGGTTCATCACAATATGGGTATCCTTTGTTAAAAAGCCTTTTTCTTTCGCATCTGCGCCGCTTTTTGTAACAACTCCGTTTGCAAGTAACTTCCATAAACGTTTTAATGTTTCATAACGGGATTTATTCTCCTCGTCTGCGCAGCGATCCATTAATTTTACAAGTAATTCCTTGCATCCGCCTCCGGCCGGTACCAGACCTACACCGCATTCTACCAGTCCCATGTAAGTTTCCGCATCCGCTACAGCCGCTGCAGAATGACGGGTTACTTCGGTTCCGCCGCCTAAGGTCATTCCAAAAGGAGCTGCTACGATTGGGCGGGGCGCATATTTAATAGAAGAAGTCACCTTCTGGAGTCTGCGGATCCCTTTTTCAATCTCTTTCCAGCGTCCCTCTTTCGCCGCTTCCAGGATCTCTGTAAGATTGGCTCCATTACAGAAATTCTTTCCTTCATGACCGATCACCATTCCCCGCCAGTCATTTCCCTCTAACAGGGAAAAAGCATGGAAAAACATTTCATGTACATTTTCTGTAATGGAACTGCCTTTACCTGTCATCTCAAAGCAGAGGACGCCATCTCCCAGATCCCGGATATTGGCATCTTTACTGGAAGCTACCATATCACAGGATCTTAACTTAAGATAGGGCTGATCTTCCTTTGTTTCCTCATAAAATCTTGTTTTTCCTTCTTTCAGACGCTGCTTCACCCATTCAGGAACCACTTTGCCTTCTGCTTCCATTTTTTCTACTGACTTCTCCACTCCAAGAGCATCCCATATACGGAACGGACCAGCCTCCCAGTTATATCCCGCTTCCATGGCCCGGTCGATCATCTTATAATCATCTGATATTTCAGGGATCTTTCCGGCTGAATATAACAGGATATCACGATACAGTTCCCACACAAAGTGATTTTCTTCTCCATCACCATACGCCATTGCTTCATATTTATTTTCTGATCTCAGCGCATTTTTTACACTTGGAAAATCAATTGCCGTAAGCTGCTGATAGCTTTTTGACACCGGATCATATGCCAGGATCTCTTTCTTTCCGTCTTTTACTGTCTTTTTATAAAATCCCTGTCCTGCCTTATCTCCTACAGCGCCTGCCTCCAGAAGATCTTTTAAAAATGCCGGCGGCTCATACATAGCAAGTTCTTCCTGATCCGTACTGTTATTTAATACATTGTTGGCAACATTCTGATTAATATCGATTCCTACCAGATCCATAGTGCGGTAGGTGCCGCTTTTCGGTCTTCCCATAACAGTACCTGTAAGAAGATCTACTGTTGGAATATTAAAATTATATTTTAATGCCAGCTGAATGGTATGATTGGCAGTAAAACAGCCAATACGGTTTCCAATAAAATTAGGAGTATCTTTTGCAAGAACTACTGCTTTTCCCAGTTCGTGCTCTGCAAATTCTGCCATATCCCGGACCACATCCTGTTTTGTTTCTGCAGCCGGTATCAGTTCAAACAGTTTTGTATATCTGGGTGGATTGAAAAAATGGGTTCCCATAAAATGTGCCCTGAATTCCTCAGACATGCCTGCGCAGATCTCATTGATCGGTACTCCTGATGTATTGGTGGACACAATGCTGCCTTTTTTACGGTAACTTTCAACCTGAGCCATTACGCTGCGTTTCACTTCTGCACGTTCTACTACCACTTCTATGATCCAGTCCTGATCTTTTAATAATTCCAGATCATCCGTCATATTTCCGATCTTAATATTACCCAGTCTGCTCATATCAAGAAGCATGCCTGTTTTCGGATCTTTGATCCTGTCGTAGCCATTTTGCGCAAAACGGTTTCTAAATGCTTTACTTTCCTTTGTAAGACCCTTTGCCATTTCCCCTTCATTTAATTCTGCCGGAACCACATCTAACAATGTAACTCTGATCCCCGCACTGGCTAATAAAGCAGCAATACCGCTTCCCATAACTCCGGCACCAAGCACCGCCGCCTGGTTGATACTTCTTTTCATAACCGTAACTCTCCCTTCGTATCATGATCGCTTTGTGTTTGATACATAAATAAAAAGCAAGAAACATGCCAATCTGCACATCTCCTGCTTTTTGTAAAAGTTACACAAAAAAATGCCTTTGTTATATTGCAATATGCTGTTTTATAATTCGATATTGTTTCTTTTTCTTCTTTACAGTATGAAACGTAAAAAACATTTTGCTCCATAATATGAAGCACTTTGTTTCAGCCAATGCATTTTTATTCCATACCCAGTTCTTTTAGCCTGCGATAAAAGGTACTTCTGGACATTCCCATAAGCTCTGCTGCTTTCGATTTATTATATCTGCTTTGTTCCAATGCCTCTTTTATACGGCTCTTTTCATCGGAGTTATTATCATTTTTCCATTGTCCATTCCAGGAAGGACTTACATCTGTATTTAGCTGCTGCATCACTGTCTCCCGCGGCTCCGGTTCCATTTTCAGGCGGACCGCCAGCATATCCCCTGTGATCATTGAGTCTGTATGAGTGATTGCGATCTCCTGCATAACATTCTGCAGTTCCCTCACATTTCCAGGCCAGCTATAATCTAACATCATCTGCTTTGCTTCATCTGTAAGGATCATCTCCCCACAGCTGTATTCCCTGGCAAACAGCCGTAAAAAGTGTTCCCCAAGAACCAGTATGTCATCTCCTCTTTTCCGCAGCGGCGGTACCGCCACACGGACCACGCCCAGACGATAGAACAGATCTGCCCGAAATTGGCCCTGTGCTATTTTTTCCTCAATATTTTTATTGGTCGCAGCGATCACACGCACATCCACATGAACCATTTTATTGCCGCCGATCTTCATAAAACATCTTTCTTCCAATACTCTTAACAGAACAGCCTGCAGATCTAAAGGCATATCGCCGATCTCATCTAAAAACAGAGTTCCCCCATGGGCCATTTCCAGTTTGCCAATACTGCCGCCCTTTTTTGCTCCTGTAAAAGCACCTTCCTCATATCCAAATAATTCACTGCTGATCAGTTCTCTTGAGAAAGCGGCACAGTTGATCGCTATAAAAGGAGCGTCTTTTCTCGGACTGGCATTATGGATCGCCTGCGCCAGAAGATCTTTTCCAGTTCCGCTTTCTCCAAGCAAAAGAATATTGGCATTGGACCCGGCGGCATTGCTTGCCTGTCTTTTTGCGATACCAAACGCATAGCTGTTGCCAATGATCGTATCAAATGTATAACGTGCAGCACTTCCCATATGTCTGGAAGCCAGTTTCTGTATTCTTGTGATAGAGTGGAACAGGATCGCAAAATCATCCCACTGCAATGCATCGATTTTTCCGTCCAGGGTACTGATACAGACTGTAAGCGTTTTTCCATTGCTGTTTACGATCTCCATGGTCTTATCACGTACAATGCTGCGTTTTTCCAAAATTTTCCAAAACTCCGGATTTTTAGGATACGGTGCAATATACTCACTTAAACTTTTAAAAAAGAAATCCGGGTCTTCTGCCACGCCTAAGGTCTGGAACATCCTCTTATTCATGATCAGGATCCTTGCATCTTTTTCTGTCAGATCCACTGACAGATATCCGGTTCCCTCTGTTGCACTGCATACCTTCTCTTCTGCTTTCGCATGCCAGAAATGATGTGTGACTGTAGTTGCAAGAGTTTCCGCAAAATCACGAAGAATGTCATTTCTTTCCTTTCTTGGAACGATCACAGATACGTATCCCGCTGTTGTGCCATCTGGTCTTAAAACTCTTGAAGTATAACCAACGGTATCTAACAGAAAAGAAGCATAGTTATCCTCACCTAACTGAATACAGCTCTGTTTCCCAACACAACAGGAGTAGGGATTGGGGCCAATAGCCTGTTCTGACCAGTCTGTCCACGGCACGATGCCCTGCTGATCCATCCACAGTTTCCGCCTGGCATTGGTGACTACCATAAGCAATGTACCATTTTCACTAAATACCAGAATAATATATTGCTTATGATGATTCTGTTTTTTTTCCATTCCCCGAAATGTACTGGAAGCATATATAAACAACTCTTTACTGTCTCTTTTTATACGTTTCTTTTTTTCCCCGGAAACAGGAGCCAGTTTTACATAGGGATCTATCTTACAGATAATAGCTTTTTCCCACTGATCACGAACCACTGGATCCATATCCACCCGCACCATTTCAGAAGAATGTCTTTGTTCCCATAAATGTTCATATTTTTCCATCGTATCCATACCTTTCCCTCATCTGTGCTTTAAATGGCCCGTTGCCAGTAAAATACGCCGTTTTTCACTGTCCGTACTGCAAATCCCTGATCCGATAAATATTCAAGGCAGGAAAATGTTTTGCTGAAGACCATTTTCAGGTTGATAAATTCGCCTCCTGATTTTGGCAGCTGGCCTACCCCGTAAATTGTATTTGCCATTTCCCGCACTGTTATTTTTCGATTATGATGATCAATGACCTTTTTTATCTCATCTAATTTATCAAGATACATTACCTTTATCCGTTTTCCCAGCGCAGGTGCATCTGTGATCTTATCACCATGAGCCGGAAACACCTGGCAGTCACAATATATATTTTTAACATCCTCTATTGAGTCAAAATATCCTTCCAGAATATGTTCATCTGGATAGCTTGTCCCTACGATCGGTGCAATACCGTCGATCAGCTGATCTGCCGAAAACAGGATCCGCTTTTCTTCTTCATATAACCCCATCTGTCCATAGGTATGTCCTTTTAAAGATACTGTTTTGAAACAATATGT
>JBNMGK010000117.1:0-7475 GCA_050872205.1 Enterocloster sp. | reverse complement strand
GTTCCTGCCAGACTGCCATTATGCTGGCAGATGATTATGACGGAAAGGTACAGGTAGTAAACAACCAGCGTATTTCCGTTACCCAGGAGCAGTCTGCCTTAGATGCAAGAGACCTGGCAGCAAAAGGCTATGAGGCGGCACGGATCAAAGAGATTTTAGAGCGCACCAAATATGACAGCAGCATTTATATTACACTGACTACTTTAAAATATTTAAAGAAGGGCGGACGTATCACCCCGGCTGCAGCTGCACTGGGAACACTTCTTCGCATTAAGCCGGTTTTGACTATTCAGGGCGAAAAGTTAGACGCTTTTTCCAAGGCCCGTACTGCAAAACAGGCCAAATCCATTATGCTGACAGCCATTGCCAAAGACTTAGAAGAGCGTTTCCATGACAAGAATGCAGAACATACGTATCTGGAGATTGCCCATACCTGCAATGAAGAGGGGGCAAAGGAACTGGAAGAGGCTTTAAAAGAGCAGTATCCGGGAGCCCAGATCACCATGGCGCCTCTTTCTTTAAGCATTGCCTGCCACATTGGACCAGGAAGCTTTGCAGTAGCCTGCTCCTGTAAGTTAAAGGAGCTGGAATAGGAGCTGAAACAATTGAATAAAGAGAAATGGTATGAACGATTAAAAACACGGGGACAGAGTATTACTGTCCCCATGACTCTTTTGATGATCGCAGTGGCTGTGATCCCCCTGCTTCTCCAGACCTGGATACTCACCGGTTCTTTTAAGCAGAACCAGCTGGAGGCCAGAAGCATTGAGATCCAGAACCAGTGCGTGATCTTAAGCAACCGTATGACCCGCTCCGGGTATCTGACTGCAGATAAGGCCACCAATGTGAGCCTGGATGCCCAGATGCAGACCATTGCAGATCTGTATAATGGCCGTATCGTTATTGTTAACAGCAGTTATAAGATTATGACAGACACCTTTAACCTGTCAACGGGAAAATATTATATATCCGAAGAGGTCATCCGCTGTTTCAAAGGAGAAGGCAGCAGCCGGTTTAATAAAGAGGGGGGATATTTTTATCAGACGATCCCTATCCATGATCCGGCAGATGAGAAGAAGGTCCAGGGAGTGATCGCTGTAACGGCTTCTATGGAAAATGTCACTTCTGTCACAGACAGGGTAAAAAGCAGTGCCCAGCTGTTCTTCCTCTGTATGACATTGGTAGCAGTTCTTTTTTCTATGGCATCGGCCCATGCTCTGGTACAGCCCTTTAAGCGGCTTTTGCGTTCCTTTGACCGTGTGGCCCAGGGAGACCTGGATGCAGACATTCGGGAAGACGCCTACAGCGAGACACGGCAGATGTCCCATGCAGTGCAGAAATCCCTCCGCAAGCTGAAAGCAGTGGATCAGTCCCGTCAGGAATTTGTTTCCAATGTGTCCCATGAATTAAAGACTCCTATTACATCTATTCGTGTACTGGCTGATTCTCTTATGGGAATGGAAGATGCGCCGGTGGAACTGTACCGGGAGTTTATGTCTGATATTTCTGATGAGATCGACCGGGAAAACCAGATCATTGAGGACCTGCTTACCTTAGTACGCATGGATAAGTCAGCAGAGAGCCAGATGAATATTTCCCAGGTTCATATTAACCATGAGCTGGAGCTGATCTTAAAAAGGCTGCGTCCCATTGCAAAGCGCAGCAATGTGGAACTGATCTTAGAGAGTATCCGTGAAGTAACTGCGGATGTGGATAAGGTGAAGCTGAACCTGGCAGTGACCAATCTGGTGGAAAATGCCATTAAGTACAACGTAGATTCCGGCTGGGTCCGTGTAACACTGGATGCTGACCACAAATATTTTTATGTTAAAGTGGCAGACTCCGGCATAGGCATTCCTGAGGACAGTGTAGACCACATTTTTGAGCGTTTCTTCCGTGTGGATAAAGCACGTTCCAGGGAAGTAGGAGGTACAGGGCTGGGACTTTCCATTACCAAAAATGTGATCCAGATGCATCACGGTGTGATCGATGTGGAAAGTACACCGGGAGAAGGAACTACCTTCAGCATGCGTATCCCTTTAAATTATGTGCCAAGACAGGAGGAACGGTCATGAAACATGGAAAAAGAAAGTTTCTTCTGAGTATACTTTTGGGGATCATTGTGGTCGGCATGGCAGTCCTTTCCGGCTGCGGAACAAAAGCAGAGCCAAAAGCAGACCCGGAGGCAGGAAAATATCTTATTTATTACCTGAATTCTTCCGTGACAAAGCTGGTAGCCCAGGAGTATGACACAGACAGTAAAGATCAGACGGATCTGGTAAATGAATTAATGGACCAGCTGACCCATGTACCAAGGGATCTGGACTGTCAAACAGCCTTAAATGATAAAGTGGCTTTTAAACAAAGCCGTATTGACGACCAGGTTCTGTATCTGTATTTTGACGGAAGTTATACGTCTATGAAGCCGGAGCAGGAGATCCTTTGCCGTGCTTCCCTTGCAAGGACCATGACCCAGATACCGGGGATCGATTATATCAGTATCTACTGTGGTGACCAGCCACTGATGGACCGTCAGGGAAATCCCGTAGGCTTTATTTCAGCCAGCGATTTTATTATCAATACAAGTAATGTAAATGCCTATGAAAAGACAGAACTGACGTTGTATTTCGCAAACAGTACAGGTGATAAGCTGGAGGCGGAAAAACGGGAAGTGGCCCACAATATCAATACTTCCATGGAACAGCTGATCGTGGAGCAGCTGATCGCAGGACCGGCAGACAGTGGTCACCAGGCAGTACTGCCTTCTGACTGTAAGATACTCAGTGTATCCGTAACAGATAATGTGTGCTATATCAATTTTGATTCTGCTTTTTTAAACAGCAATCAGGCGGTAAATGAGTATATTCCCATTTATGCCATTGTGGATTCCCTGCTGGAAAAAACTTCCGCAACAAAAGTCCAGATCATGGTCAATGGCTCTCAGGATGTAATGTTTCGGGAAGTGGTATCATTAAATACTGCCTTTGAGCGGAATACAGATTATATTGAGCAGGAATAGAAAATAAGGATCAAAAATTAAAACAGGAGAAAACAGAATATGAAACGGCCCCTTGTAGTGATAACTGCAGGATTCGTACTTGGAGAGGTGCTTACCCTGTGTTTGCAGGAGGCTGTATACAAAAGGTTTTTCTGGCTTGTGGGAGTGCTGTTTTGGGCAGTGCTTTTGGTCAGATGCTTTTTGCAGGTCAATCAGAGCAGGAGTGTCATATACAGGACAGTTCTGCTCTTTTTTGTATTGTTTTTTGGCGGAATGACAGCAGGAAGCTTTATAGGCGCGCAGTGCCGTAGGGGGATGGAAGAAGAGGAGAAAATGATCTTCCAGGCGGAGTTAGGCCAGGTAGTGCAGATAACAGGAAAGGTGGTGGATGTACGGGAGAAAAACGAAAAACTGGAAATAATTGTAAATAGAGTAAAGGTACAGAAGAAGACACAGAAAGTCCGGGAAAATCAAAACAGGGATGATCCAGTGGAAGCTTTGTGGCTGCCCCTTCAATTTCCGGTACAGCTTTATGGAACGCCAGGTGATCTGGAGGGCTGGGAAGAAAAGCTTCTTCCTGGAAAGCAGGTGAAAATAGCCTGTTTTTTAAGCCTTACAGAGCCTGCTAAAAATCCGGGAGAATTTGATCCAAAACTATATTACCGGTCAAAGGGAGTGTTGTGTACGGGTTCTATAAAAGCACTGAAGGAAAGCAGTGGAGCGGACCGGCCTTTTATGAGACTTGTGTTATGGTTTAGAAGATATTGCAGCCGTATTCTGGATCAGTACTGTGAAAAAGAAGACAGCGGTATTTATAAGGCAGTCCTGCTGGGAGATACCTCTTTTATGGAAAATGAGACTATGGATTTGTACCGCAGCAGCGGGATCGCCCATTTGCTTGCGGTCAGCGGACAGCACCTGTCTCTGATCGGAGGTGGACTGTATCTGCTTCTCAGAAAGACTATTGGGGGATTCCGGGCTGCAGGGATATTAGGCGGCAGTTTTGTGATCAGTTACGGGATTTTTACCGGATCTTCCGGCTCTGCGCTCAGGGCTGTGTTTATGATCTGCTGTCTCTGGCTGGCAGCAGAGCGGGGGCGCACCTATGACAGTCTTTCAGCCCTCAGCTTTGCAGCTGTAAGTCTTCTTTGGAAAAATCCCTATCTTATTTTCCACAGCGGTTTCCAGCTTTCCTTTGCAGCGGTTTTTGCCATTTCCGGGCCGGGACAGTGGATGATCCGGGAGTACAATATTGGAAAAAACTGGGAAAAAACAGCTGTGATCAGCTTGTGGGTGCAGATCGTTCTTCTGCCTGTTATGGCGTGGCACTATTACCAGTATCCGTTGTATGGGATGTTTTTAAATTTTCTGGTGTTGCCGTTAGTGCCATTTTTAATGATATCAGGGATTCTTATATTGCTTACAGGGGGCTTCTGG
Organism: Enterocloster sp.; assembly: GCA_050872205.1. Taxonomy (GTDB): domain Bacteria; phylum Bacillota; class Clostridia; order Lachnospirales; family Lachnospiraceae; genus Enterocloster. The sequence goes on along the minus strand of JBNMGK010000117.1, from coordinate 3,040 downwards.
CCTTTTGTGGCAGAGATCGCCGTTAAAGTGGGGCATGTGATATTGCTGTATTACAAATGGATCTGCGGGTGTTCCCTGAAACTGCCGGGAGCCCAGCTGATCCTTGGGAGGCCGGGAATGGGACAGATCCTGGGTTATATTGTGCTGTGGGGAATAACAGTGGCTGTATTGAGGTGGTTTGTGAACAGACAGGTGGTAAGTAAAATACAAAGTCCAAAGCAGAACCGGGCGGAAAAACGGAGACTAAATCGGACACAGGGGCGGTGTAAAGGACAGATTCGAAATTTTGCGAAAAAACTGGCTGGACCAGTGCTTCCTGCGGCAGTTCTGCTTGTATCTCTCATCTGCAGCTTCCTCATCCTTTCCCCGCGCCCGGTTAAAGGCTGTGAACTTTTCTGTCTTGACGTAGGCCAGGGCGATGGTTTTCTGCTCAGGTCCGGGAAAACCAATATCCTTATAGACGGTGGCAGCTCTGACCAGAAGAAACTGGGAAGCAGGACCCTTGAACCGTGCCTCAGATCAAAAGGGATCACCCGGTTGGATATAGCCATTGTAAGTCATGGAGACAATGACCATATAAGCGGTCTTTTATATCTTTTACAGCAGAAAATGCCCATAAACTTATTAATCTTACCGGCAGGCGGTAGAGGCGGTGATATTTACGAGAAACTGGAACAGCTGCAGACAGAAAACGGTGGAATAACATATTACATGCATCAGGGAGAAAAGATAAAAGCCGGGGAAATGGAATTTACCTGTATTTTTGAAAAAGAGACAGAAGAAGAGCGCAACGCCCATTCCCTGGTGCTCTGCACCCATTACAAAGATCTTCACATGCTGTTTACCGGTGACATGGGAATAGCAGAAGAGACAGAGCTTTTAAAGCTGGCAGAAACAAAGGGCAGTATCCAGCAGGAACATTTAAGACATGTACAGATCCTGAAAACGGCTCACCATGGTTCCAAAGGCTCTTCCACTCCCGCTTTTTTGGAGGCAATGCCTTTACAGGCTGCATTTATTTCCTATGGAAAAGACAATTCCTACGGCCACCCGGCTCCTCAGGTCACAGAAGAGATGAAGAAACGAAACATTTCCCTTTATGAAACAGGTGGAAATGGGGCATGGACATTAGAAAATAAATCTGGAAACGTTATTATTAAAAGAGCAGTAAAAAGCATTACGGAAAATTAAAAGAAAGGGTTTTCAAGTATAAAAAGAAGTGGTAGTATTATTAACAAAATTTACAGCCCGTCATGTCCGGGAGAGCACATTCTGAATGCAGGAGGCCAAGATTATGAGTGAGAAAAATGAAACAGTTAAGATCCAGGTGGCATCTGTGGATGATGCAGAGGAACTGCTTGCAATTTATGCTCCTTATGTAGAAAAAACTGCCATTACCTTTGAGTATGAGGTTCCGTCAGTAGAAGAATTTAAAGGACGGATCGCTCATGTATTAGAGCGTTTCCCATACCTGAAAGCAGTAGAAGACGGCAAGATCCTTGGATATGCCTATGTAAGTCCATTTAATGAGCGTGCGGCATACAGCTGGGCTGTGGAAACTTCTATTTATGTAGACGAAAATGTAAAGCACAAAGGCGTTGGAAGAAAGCTTCATGAGGCCCTGGGAGCTGTCTTAAAAGAGCAGGGCATCCTGAATATGGAAGCCTGCATTGGTTATCCGGAAGAAGAAGACGAATATCTGGACAAAAACAGCGCCCAGTTCCACGCCCACATGGGATATCGCATGGTAGGCGAATTTAAAAAATGCGGCTACAAATTTGACCGCTGGTACAACATGGTATGGATGGAGCATATCATCGGGGAACACAAGACCCATTTAACTTATCCGGAAAGCTTTCCGCAGATCCGTGAAAGACTGAAAGAAAAATATGGTTTAGAGTAGATACATAAATGTGCCGTAAGCGCCCTTCGGGGCGCTTTTGCTTTGCCTGGGGAAATTTTACTAATGGCAGTTTTTGGAAAAAAGAAGTGTTGTTGATACGATAAATCCGTGGTAAACTGGGAATAAGTTTGTGAAAAAGATAGAACTATTTTACTGCGAGGAGAAAAAAATGCCAGTTTTTGATTTTAACGATGAACCAAAAGAAGAGAAGAAAGCGCCGGAGTGCACCTATACAGTGATCCGCTCCAGTGAAACAGTGGCTTCTCCAGAACATCCGATCCTGATTCTGGACAACAGCAATAGAAAATGGGAACACCATTCATGGGGCGTATTTACCAATCCGATTCGTAAAACTGCCTTTGAATTTCAGGTGGAAGGCGGCGGTACAGTCAGCGCTAATATTTTAAAAGTAGATGCCCGTTTTGTAAGCCTGCTTAAATGGCTGGGTGAGAGCCATATAAACGTGCGCCTTTCCGGTTCCAATGAGCCAGAAGGGTATGCTGTATATAAGATCCGCGAGATCGCCTTTGGCGGCGGCACCAAGCTTTCTGCAGAGGACGGCTTTTTACAGTATATGATCGAGCGTCTTCAGGCCAGCAGTGCACCTGCAGAGGAGATAAGAGAAGAGGATGCAGACGAAGACGGCGATGATATGAAGCTGACCAGTTTACAGAGCATTACCGACTTTATGACCTGTGCCGGAAGAACCCTTCCTGATAATATCCGTCTCTGGGCCAGAAGAAACCTGGCAGTTGCCAATTCCCATGAGGTTTCACCGGAAGAGCGCCGTCATGCACAGAGAGCCTTATCCATTATGATGAACATCCAGTGGAAGAGCAATTATTTTGAGGCCATTGACCCAAATGAAGCAAGAAGGATCCTGGATGAAGAATTATACGGAATGGAGCGGGTAAAACAGCGTATCATTGAGACTATTATCCAGATCAACCGTACCCACACGCTGCCTGCTTATGGTATCCTTCTCATCGGACCGGCAGGCACCGGAAAGTCCCAGATCGCCTATGCAGTAGCCAGAATATTAAAGCTGCCGTGGACCACCCTGGATATGAGCTCTATTAATGATCCGGAGCAGCTGACAGGAAGCTCCCGGGTATATGCAAATGCAAAGCCAGGTAT
>JBNMGK010000499.1:0-1461 GCA_050872205.1 Enterocloster sp. | reverse complement strand
GCCCTTAATGGTCTCATCATGCATGCAGTCACGTACGATGTTCTCGCCAGCCAGGTAAGCACCCAGAACGAAACCTGTATGAGCGCCGTTTAAGATACGAACTTTTCTCTTCTTATATGGGCTCATATCTGGAGTAACGAATACCTTGTCTAACAGACCAGCCTTCTTAAATGGCAGTACGTCGTTTAACTTCTCGTCACCTTCGATTACCCAGACGCCGAATACTTCACCAACATCGGTCAGAGGATCTTCATAGCCGTTCTTTGCGTCCAGAGCCTTAACTTCTTCTGCGTCACGGATACGTCCTGGAACGATACGGTCTACTAAGGAACCACAGAATGTGCAGTCTTCATTTACATACTTCTTGAAGTCAGCGCCCAGTTCCCACTGATCAATGTACTGGTTTACGCACTTTAACAGCTCTTTACCGTTGTTGTCGATCAGCTCGCAGGCCAGCATGATGATTCCTGGCTTACCAGCCTGGAAACGATGATACAGAACCTGAGTCAGCTTTCCTGGGAAGCTTGATGGTGGGCAGTCATCCTTCTTGCAGGATGGATCATACTGGATACCAGCCTCAGTTGTGTTGGAAACGATGATCTGAAGATCGTCGCTTGCAGCAACTTCCATCATCTTGTCATAATCAGCCTTCTCATATGGGTTTAAGCAATTAGCAACGCTGGAGATCACACGCTTGTCATCTACCTTCTTGCCATTTTCGCTTCCGCGCAGGTACAGAGTATACAGACCTTCCTGCTCATTGATCATCTTTGAAAGACCTGGTGCGATCGGCTGTACCAGGCAGCACTTGCCGTTCCAACCAGCTTTCTCATTTGCAAGATCAAACCAGTAATCTACAAATGCGCGAAGGAAGTTTCCCTCACCAAACTGTAAAACCTTTACTGGAGCATCATCAAGGATGTAGCCATCGTAACCGGATTTCTTTAATACATCATAATTCAGAAGTGCCATAATTTAATATTCTCCTTTCCTATGCGGATCATTCCCTACTTTGATTTCCTGTTTCGCTCTCTGGACGTTTCCGGAATTTTTCCGGACCCCTTTTCCGAAACCCCGGAATGTCCTCTCTGATTTGCAGTATACCACACTTTTTCTACTTTTCAAATACAAAATTGTAAATACTTACATAAATTTTGTAAACGCTTACATTTTTCTCTGGTTTTCCTGTAAAATACTGGGATTTTCCTGTTTGATCCAGCTGTTCCGATCATCTTTCCATCGGCCTCTTTATTTTTTTGTATGGGGCTTATTATTTTTTAGGAATGTTGCTTGCTCCTGTTCATAGAAAATGATATAATTGTATTAGTATTTAAAGAGCGTTATTAAAAATATGCAATAACAGGGTGGTTAAAATGTCAGAAACAACAGAGTTTAAAGATGTATACGAAGCTATAGCAAGTGTCAGTCCCAACAGACAGAATATTCTTTATACCATTTTAG